>JAIFNJ010000034.1 GCA_020047835.1 Bacteroidota bacterium | reverse complement strand
ATTCGGTTGAATCATCAATTCCCTTGTAAGTAAAAGTTATTGTAACATCAATTGTAGTATCATTTGATGATTTTGCCACAGAGTCCCATGCTATTTTAGGATTGAAAGAAGCCGTATTGACACCTGTATTAGTTATTCCAAAACCACTAAAGGTTCCAATAACATTTTCAGGATTGGTAATTCCGGTAACTAATATCTCATCGGTAGTAGTTGAATAGCAATAAATGGGTTCGACACTTAAAAACACCCCAGATGCTTTTTGGATTTTGGTAATTGCTTCTGCTGTATCAACACAACCATCTGTGTTTTCATAGATGTATGACAATACAAAATTGTCACCAATAGGGGCGTATCTGGCATTAAAGAGGGTGTCTCTCTCGATATACTTCTTTGGTTCATACTTTCCACCTCTTGGCAATGCCAGCAATGTATCCAAAGGTCCGGCAATATTATATACTTTAGGTATATCAAAGGTTAACGTAGGTTTGGCATGTACTGTAAAATCAGCAGCTAGGGTTTTATAACAACTGCTATTAGTTAATTTCGATGTATAACGGTAGGTTACGGCATTGGTTCCAATTGCTGCGGCTGTTGGAGCATAAAAGGCTTGGCCATCGTTAGTCGCATCTAACGGAGAAATGCCGCTACCCGAAAAAGTTCCCCATTGAGATTGTATCCCATCAATGTATCCAGCGAGCGCTACGGCATCCTCGTATTCACAGAATACATCTTTTGTTTTTTGAATACTTAAATTCCCAATTTTATCAATGGTTATATCCTGCTCGATTTTGAATTCAGTTACCGAGTCGCGTCCAATATAATAATAGGCAAATTTATGAACGCCTGGACTTAATTTGTTTGGCTTGAGAATGGCACTATCAGAGGTCATTGAAAGTGTATCTGAGTCAAGCATAAACCGCAATGGTATGTAAAAGTCCGCATCAGCAGGTAAATACGAAATGGTATCGTCAATTCCGTCGGAGCAATAAATATTATATGCACTGAGTCCATTAATGGAGCCTTTGGAATTTTCAACAATTGCTACTGCATCTTTTGAATTAAAACAACCATATACATCGGTATAATTGTAAGTCACCGTTTTATTGCCTGCACCTGCAGCACTTGGAATAAAAATAGTACTGTTAACAAATACCGAAGATGGGGTAAAGTATCCTCCCGTAGGTGAAGGCAAAATGGTATCGTTATTACCAGTAGAATTATACAGGGGTTTTAAAGTAAAAGCAAGGGTGGGTTTTGGGTGCACCGTTAATACAGTAGAGTCAGTTTTGGTGCAGACACTGTTTGTGGTTTTGGATGTATAGGAATAATATATGGTATTTGCTCCAACAAATGCTGAACCTGGAATAAATGTTGCCTCCCCATTATTGGTTGCATCAGGCAGAATTCCATTCCCGGTAAACAGACCCCAATTTGCATTCATGTTATTGAGGATTCCTTTTATTGAGGCATTGCCCTCGTAATTGCAAAAATCAGCTTTTGGCGAAATAATGTCAATTGTTCCAATATCATCCACAAAAAAGTTTTTAGAGATCCAGAAAGGAGTGATGCCATCTTTACCAATATAGGTGAAGGATAAGGTGTGATACCCGGCACCAATTGAACTAGGTAATAATGTAACTGTATCATTAGTTGATATTTGAACCCCATCCAGTTCAAATTTCACCGGCATGTACACTTCGGCGTCGGCAGGTGTATAATATACTTTATCCGAAACTCCATCGATGCAATAAATACTATTTGCTGGAAGACCGTCGATGATGCCTTTTGCATTTTCAACAACTAACGTGTATTTTGCCGTGTCTTTGCATGAATTAACATCGTTAAAGCTATACTGAACCAAATTATTACCCAATTTGGCGGCAGACGGATTAAAGGTGCTGTCAATTCGTGAGATACCTTCCCCTTCAAAGAGCCCTCGGTTGGGTTTAATGTTTTGAAATTTGTAAATCTCGCCTTGACGGTTAAATAGTGTTTTTGTATCGAAACTAACTGTTGGCAATGGGTTTATGGTTACTAATTTTTCGGCAGTGTCTTTACATTTGCTAAAATCGTGAGTATAAATATACTTTATTAACGAAGGTGAATAAGCACTGGCAGAATCGACACTAAAAACTGCAGTTGAACCCAATTGGCTAATAATTCCGATTCCTGAGAAAGTTCCCTGATCACCGTTTAATAATGAGTTTGCCGATATATTAATCAATTGTTCATAATTGCAATAATTGGCATCGAGTCCATATATTTTGGCTTCATTGGTAACATCAAAAATCTGAATCTCCTGTTCGATTAGAAAATTACCCTGAGATCCTGAATAATTGTATTTTACTATGTATTTACTATTGGAACTTCCAGTAAATAGATCTGGATTGAGGAGTCCTACTTGGTGACTTATATTTGAAACAGGCGACACAAAGCTGCCTGATGCGTTGTTGTTTGATGCTGAAACATAGATATTAAAAGGCTCCCCATCATAGCAAAAAATATTTCCCAATAATTGGGTTTTTGCTGCATCGGTATAAAATTGTCCAGTACCTTCAATTATTTGAACTGTATCGGAAGTTGTGTTGAAACATCCAAATTCATTTTCCACTTTATAATTAACGCCATATTTAATTCCCGGGGTTAAAGTGGCTGTATAAAGCGTTCCATCGGGAGTAACTCCTTGCCCCGAAAAAACACCATTTAGTGGCGACTCATCGATAATGTTGTATGAAGGAGTTAACTTACTAAACTTTTCTGGTACTGTAAAGTAAGGTTCCGGAACAGGTCTAATTCGGGTTGTTTTCGTCAAATCGGTAACACACCCATGCTCGGTATAACGATAGATAACGGGTACCGGATTACTTGTAGTGTCTTTACCCGGTAAAAATTGTCCAATCCCACTGGAACTTGAAACAATGCCGCCTCCTATTAAAAATTGACCCATACTGTTTGTGGGTGAGCCAATAAGGGTAACGGTATCGCTGTTATAGCAATATTCGGTATTCAAGTTTGCAATCGATAAGGTGGGATGTGGGATAAAATCAAGAAATAGGGTATTTGAGTTGGCTGATGTAGCACCATCATGTACAATCCTTCTAACATAAGTATCTTGTGCGATGGTATATGCCCAAGTATACTCAAAGGTTGTTGCTAAGGTAATTGGGGTCCAATTGATATTATCAAAAGAATAATCCCAAGTATAAGTGTAAGTTTCCATACCACCTGAGGGAGGAGTTGTTTCTTCAAAGAAAAAACTGATTTCACCAGGGCAGATAAAATCTGTGATGCCTCCATTGTATTCAATACTTCCGGCTGCCAAAGAATTGTTAGGTTCGGTTATTTGATACGTTTCACTTTTTGTACAAGAATTAGCATCGGTAACAGTTACGCTGAAGTTGCCTGCAGGCAAGCCTGTTTGATCCTCCGCTGTGTATGAAGTATTATTACCTATCCAAGTATAGTTTTTGCTATTTACAAAATTGCTCGTTGTTATGTAAATAGAACCGTTTGAAGCACCCTTTACTATATTGTTGGTTTGTGAATCTTTTGTTATTGTCAGCAACCCGGGCTGTGTAAGTTTATAAGGAGATCCCGAATTATCTATGGTACAATTGTTGGCATCAGTTATAGTAACCACATAGTTATTATTTGCCCCTAGGTTATTTGCCTTTGCGACAGCTTGGCTGGCTGCATTGGCATTCCACTGATATTTGTAAGGAGACACGCCGCCGGCACCAGCCACTTCAATAAATCCGTTGGTATTGCCGTTACATTTAATCCCCCAACCGTTGAAATTGGAACTATCGACAAAAGCAATTGCAGGGTAGCTCGCCGGTTGAGTAAGGAAATAAAAGTTGGTGGATGAGCATAAATTGGCATCAGTAACAGTCACAAAAAATTTGTCGGCACTTGCAGCGGAAATTGTACTGGTACCGTTACCAGAAAAAGTTGAACCACTTTGAGACGACCATACATAAGTATAGCCCCCAGTTCCCCCAGAAGCAGTCAAGCCAAGCCAGGCATTGCTATTTCCATTACATTTCAAATGGTAGCCGTTGTAAGTATTGCTAGTAGTATCGGCAATAGCCAAAGCAGCTGCAGGTTCAGTGAGTATGTATGAAGCATTTGTTGTACAACTATTCGCATCGGTAACTGTAACAGAATATGTATCTGCAGGGGCAGTGGTAATGTTGTCCCCATTATCTGTATAAACGGTATTTAGTGCAGACCAATTATACCCATACGGTGCAGTTCCACCAGAAACAGTCAAGCCAAGCCAGGCATCGCTATTTCCTTTGCATTTCAAATGGTAGCCATTGTAGGTGCTGCTAGTTGTGTCGTCAATAGCCAATGCATCAGCAGGTTGGGAAAGAATATACGAACTAGTGATAGTGCAGCCTCTGTTGTCAGTTACAGTAACGGCATAATTGCCTGCATGGAGGTTGGTTTGATTTTGCAGTGCAGCCGTTGTAATTCCACCACCAAGAGTACCCACCCAATTGTAGGTATATGGAGTAGTTCCTCCGGAAAGCGCTATGGTAATTGACCCCGTGCTTTGTTCATTGCAATTAATATTGACTGGAGTTTCAGTAGTAAAAGCCAAAGCGGCCAGAGGTTCGGTAATTGTATAGGAATCGCTTGCTGTACAGCCGTTTGCATCAGTAACAGTAACGGTATAAGTTCCTGGTGCAAGCGGGGATTTAGGATTGCTTGTTGTCAGGTCATCCCACTCATAGGTATATGATGCAGTACCTCCGGTTGGATTTACTGTAATTGAACCATCGGAGCCCCCATTACAACTGACCATTGAAAGGGTTGGGGCACTTAAAGTTAGAGGGGCTGCAGGTTCGGTTATAGTAAAATTCTTTGTATCAGGTGTACATCCTTTATTATCACTTACAAATACGGTATAGGTACCTGCTTTAAGATTGATTTGATCTTCATTGTGTATTATTAATCCCGAACCAATGACTGTAGTTGACCAAGTATAGGCCTTGAAATTTCCTCCTGTTACAGTAATATCAATAGCTCCATTAGTTCCACCGTTGCATAAAATATGTGTTGGTGTGACAGGAGGTATAGAAATTGGGTCAGGCTCATCTACCGTGATGTTAAGGGTAGGACCGTCACATAAATTATCGTCGCTGACCACAAGGGCATAATGGCCAGCATACAGGCTACTCTGGTCTTTTGCGCCAGGTACCAAGTTGTCGGTTCCGTCGGTAGACCATGTATAGGTTTTTGTATTTCCGCCTTCCGCAGTTATATTAATAAAAGCTTCATGGCTTCCGTTGCAATTGTTTGTTAGCAGGTTTCCAGCGGTTTGAGATGCAGTTATGGCATCCGGTTCAAGAACATCTA
>JAIFNJ010000203.1 GCA_020047835.1 Bacteroidota bacterium | reverse complement strand
ACCAGCTGACAAAGATGTAATTGGTGTTCAATTTATTGATTCAATTAAAGGAGGAACCATTCCTCGTGAATACATACCTTCAGTAGAAAAAGGATTTAAAGAAGCTTTGAAAAATGGACCATTAGCTGGTTTTGCAATGGAAAGTATTAAAGTGGAACTTTATGATGGATCATTCCACGCAGTGGATTCTGACCAGTTATCGTTTGAGATTGCTGCACGGCAAGCTTATAAAGCAGCTTGTTCCAAAGCAAAACCGATACTATTAGAGCCAATTATGGCAATTGAAGTAGTAACTCCTGAAGATTACATGGGTGATATAATCGGCGATTTTAACCGTCGAAGAGGACAAGTTGAAGGAATGGAAGCCCGTATGGGTGCGCGCGTAATTAAAGCAAAAGTTCCGTTGGCTGAAATGTTTGGTTATGTTACCGTATTACGTTCATTGTCATCAGGACGCGCCACTTCCACCATGAAAAAAGAATTATTATAATATATACTATAATATGAGCCAAAAAATCAGAATTAAATTAAAGTCATACGATCATAACTTGGTTGACAAATCGGCTGAGAAGATTGTTAAGACAGTGAAATCAACCGGGGCTGTTGTGAGTGGACCAATTCCATTGCCAACTCATCGACGTGTTTTTACCGTATTGCGTTCCCCTTTCGTAAATAAAAAGGCAAGAGAACAGTTTGAATTATGCTCTTACAAAAGGTTGCTCGACATTTATAGTTCAACAGCTAAGACTATTGATGCCTTGATGAAACTTGAATTGCCAAGTGGGGTAGAAGTTGAAATAAAAGTTTGATAGAAATATAATTATAAAAATGGCTGGATTAATAGGAAGAAAAATCGGAATGACATCGATTTTCAGTGCCGAGGGAAAAAATATTCCATGCACGGTAATCGAAGCAGGACCTTGTGTTGTTACACAAGTGAAAACCGTTGAGATCGACGGTTACGAGGCTCTTCAACTTGGTTTTGACGACAAAAAGGAAAAAAAGTCGAACAAACCGCAGGTTGGACACTTTAAAAAAGCAGACACTTTACCAAAAATAAAGGTGGCTGAGTTTTTGAAATTTGAACAAAAGTATCAGTTAGGAGATGTCCTTACTGTTGACTTATTTAAAGACGAGATTTATTTAGATGTTAGTGGAATATCTAAAGGAAAAGGTTTTCAAGGTGTTGTGAAACGCCACGGTTTTAGTGGTGTTGGTGATGCTACGCATGGTCAGCACAACAGGCTAAGAGCTCCCGGTTCAGTAGGTGCTTCTTCATTCCCTTCAAGGGTATTTAAAGGAATGCGCATGGCTGGACGTACCGGTGGTGACAAAGTAAAAGCACTTAGTCTCCGGATTGTAAAAATTATTCCAGAGAGTAATTTGTTGTTAGTGAAAGGGTCAGTTCCTGGTCCAAAAGGTGGATATTTAATAATTGAGAAATAATGGAATTAGTAGTCTTAAATCAAGCAGGCGAGGATACCGGTAAAAAAGTAGCATTGAATGATTCCATCTATGCAATAGAGCCAAACGATCATGCAATATATTTAGACGTTAAGCAATATCTTGCAAATCAACGTCAGGGTACACACAAATCGAAAGAACGTGGCGAAATAGCAGGAAGCACCAGAAAGCTTAAAAAACAAAAAGGAACCGGAACAGCTCGTGCAGGAAGTATCAAATCACCTATTTTTAGAGGTGGAGGTCGGGTATTTGGACCAAAAGTTCGCGATTATTCATTTAAATTGAATAAGAAAGTTAAAAGATTGGCTCGTATATCCGCATTAGCTTACAAAGCAAAGTTGAACCAAATTTTAATTGTTGAAGATTTGAATTTTGATGCACCAAAAACAAAGGTGTTTTCTTCAATGCTGGAAAATTTGAAAATCAGCGATAAAAAGTCTTTGTTGGTAGTGGCTGAACAAGATAAAAACATATATTTGTCGTCGCGAAATTTGAAGGGCGCTGAAGTCGTAACAGCTGATATGCTTAATACGTATCAGATTATGAAAGCTTCATCTCTTGTATTTACTGAAAAATCAGTTGGTTTAATAGAAACTATTTTAGGATAAGAACAGGAGGGAATATGCAAATTATATTAAAACCAATCATAAGCGAAAAAATAACAGGACAAACC
Source organism: Bacteroidota bacterium (assembly GCA_020047835.1). Classification (GTDB taxonomy): domain Bacteria; phylum Bacteroidota; class Bacteroidia; order Bacteroidales; family SZUA-534; genus GWE2-40-63. Next base: position 16,526 of record JAIFNJ010000203.1, on the reverse strand, counting down.
GAGAAATTAAATCGGTTCGGTTTTATTGTTGAGCGCACAGCCGATAAAATCCAAATTGCTAAAGCAGTTGAAGAGTTATACGGGGTAAAAGTAGCTGCAGTTAACACCATGAGATACGGTGGTAAACTGAAGTCACGTCATACAAAAGCTGGTTTTGTTCAAGGGAAAACCAATGGCTTTAAAAAAGCCATGATAACCTTGGTTGAAGGCGAAACCATCGATTTTTATAGCAATATTTAGAAGACAGAGAATATAAAATGACTGCAAAAAAAATCAGACCGGTAACACCGGGACAAAGATTTAAGGTGGTGAGCAATTTTGATGCTGTAACCGCCAGCACACCTGAAAAATCATTGTTAAGTCCTGTTAGAAAATCCGGCGGACGAAACAACGTCGGTCGCATGACAATGAGATATATAGGTGGTGGACACAAACAACAATATCGTGTTGTTGACTTTAAAAGGGAAAAAGATGGTATTCCGGGCACTGTAAACAGTATCCAATACGATCCTAACCGTAGTGCACGAATTGCACTTATTTTTTATGCCGATGGTGAAAAGCGTTATATTTTAGCGCCAAACGGATTGCAAGTAGGACAAGTACTTAACTCAGGAAAAGGAGTTGCTCCTGAAATAGGTAATACGTTGTTTCTTTCCGAGATACCATTAGGTACTATTATTCATAATATCGAATTACGCCCTAATGGCGGAGGGTCAATGGCACGCAGCGCCGGAACGTATGCGCAATTGACTTCACGCGAAGGTAAATATGCAACCATTAAATTACCTTCAGGAGAAATTCGGATGGTTTTGGTTACATGTAAAGCTACTATTGGTTCAGTAGGTAATTCAGATCATGGTCTTGAAAGATCTGGAAAAGCTGGTAGGAGCCGCTGGTTAGGTCGTCGCCCACGGGTTCGTGGAGTTGTAATGAATCCAGTGGATCACCCAATGGGTGGTGGTGAAGGACGTGCTTCAGGAGGTCACCCACGCTCGCGTAAGGGGATTCCTGCAAAAGGATACAGAACTCGTTATCCTAAAAAGCAATCGAATAGGTTTATTGTAGAAAGAAGGAAAAAATAAATTAAGTAGATATGAGTCGTTCATTAAAAAAAGGCCCATTTATTCATTACAAACTTGAAAAAAGAGTTGCTGCAATGAATGAATCAGGAAAAAAGAATGTAATCAAAACCTGGTCAAGGGCTTCGATGATGTCACCTGACTTTGTAGGGCATACCATAGCTGTTCATAATGGAAACCGTTTTATTCCGGTATATGTTACTGAAAACATGGTTGGTCATAAACTTGGCGAATTTGCCCCAACCCGTCAATTTAGGGGTCATGGAGGAAAGAAAAAATAATTATTTTAATCTGATGTAAAATGGGTGCAAGAAAAAGAAATAAAGCCAATCTGGATAAAGCAGAGAAGAAAAGCAAAAGCATGGCACAACTGCGCAATTGCCCAACTTCACCTCGCAAAATGCGTCTGGTGGCTGATCTAGTTCGAGGCGAAGAAGTAAATAAAGCATTAGATATTCTTCGTTTTAGTTCTAAAGAAGCAGCCGGAAGGCTTGAAAAATTATTGCTTTCAGCTATTGCTAATTGGCAACAAAAAAATGAGGGGGTTCGTATTGAAGAATCTGACCTTGTTGTTAAAGAAGTCTTTGTTGATTCCGCTCGTGTATTGAAGCGTTTACGTCCTGCACCACAAGGTAGAGGACATAGAATCAGAAAAAGATCGAACCATGTTACCTTGGTTGTTGATAGCCGTAATAGTGAAATAATAAATAATTAAGAAACGATGGGACAGAAATGTAATCCAATAGGGAATAGATTAGGTATCATTAAAGGTTGGGATTCTAACTGGTTTGGTGGTAACCACTACTCTGAGAAATTAGTAGAGGACGAAAAGATTCGTAAATATCTTCATGCCCGTTTAGCTAAAGCAAGCGTTTCGAAGATTATTATAGAGCGTACGCTTAAACTTATTACCATTACGGTTAATACAGCTCGTCCAGGAATTATCATTGGTAAAGGTGGACAAGAAGTAGATAAGCTGAAAGAGGAATTGAAAAAGATTACCAAAAAAGAGGTGCAAATAAACATCTTTGAAATAAAAAGACCAGAATTAGATGCATACCTTGTTGGTACCAATATTGCTCGTCAGTTAGAAGGGCGTATTTCACACCGCAGAGCAGTTAAAATGAGTATAGCTTCAACCATCCGTATGGGTGCTGAAGGTATTAAAATTCAAATATCAGGACGTTTAGGAGGAGCTGAAATGGCTCGTGCTGAAATTTATAAAGAGGGACGCATTCCATTGCATACCTTACGTGCAGATATTGACTACGCAGCGGTTGAAGCTTTGACTAAAGTAGGGTTAATTGGTATAAAAGTTTGGATTTGTAAAGGTGAGGTTTATGGAAAACCAGATCTTACTCCCAACTTAGGAGGCCAAGCCCCGAAAAAAGGATTTAAGAAACGTAAGAATTAATCGATAAAACGGATTAAGGATGTTACAGCCTAAAAAAACTAAATACCGCCGGATGCAAAAAGGGCGGATGAAAGGAAATGCTCAACGAGGTAATCAACTTGCTTTTGGTTCTTTTGGAATCAAAGGGCTTGAAGAAGCTTGGATTACCGGTAGGCAAATTGAAGCAGCCCGCCAAGCTGTGACACGTTTTATGAAACGTGAAGGACAAATTTGGATTCGGATTTTCCCTGATAAACCTATTACCAAAAAACCTGCAGAGGTTCGTATGGGTAAAGGAAAGGGTGCTCCAGAAGGTTTTGTGGCTCCAATTACGCCCGGACGCATCATTATTGAAGCTGAAGGCGTAACTTTTGAAGTAGCAAAAGAAGCATTGCGCCTTGCGGCTCAGAAGCTTCCAATCAAAACCAAGTTTGTAGTGAGAAGAGACTTTGTGGAAACTTCAATTTAACGAACAATGAAAGCTTCAGAAATTAGAGAATTATCAACGCCTGAAATTATTGAGCGTATTGATGAAAATAAGAAAGTGTTAACCCGTTTGCGGTTAAATCATGCAGTATCTCCTTTAGATAACCCAAATAAAATATTGGAATCGAAAAAGGATGTTGCCCGGTTAAAAACAGAGCTTAGGGTAAGACAAATTAACGAGAACAAATAATTTTGGCGATGGAAAATACAAGAAATCTGAGAAAAGAACGGGTCGGAGTCGTTGTAAGCAATAAAATGGACAAATCAATTGTTGTTGCTATTGCTCGTAAGGTAAAACACCCGATTTACGGAAAATTCGTCAATAAGACTACTAATTTGCATGCTCACGATGAAGAAAATACATGCAATATTGGTGATACTGTAAGGGTTATGGAAACACGACCACTCAGTAAAACAAAAAGTTGGAGATTAGTTGAAATTATCGAAAGAGTTAAGTAGCCATGATACAATCAGAAAGCAGATTAACCGTAGCTGACAACAGTGGTGCAAAAACATGTTTATGCATCAATGTATTAGGTGGTTCGAAAAAACGTTATGCCACCATTGGCGACAAGATTGTTGTTACGGTGAAAAGTGCCATCCCAGGCGGAGAAATGAAAAAAGGTACTGTGAGCAGAGCGGTAGTTGTTCGCACTAAAAAGGAAATCCGTAGAAATGACGGTTCCTATATTCGGTTCGATGACAACGCATGTGTTTTATTGAACAATGCAGGGGAAATACGCGGAACTCGTATTTTTGGACCAGTTGCCCGTGAATTGCGCGATAGTTATATGAAAATCGTTTCACTGGCACCTGAAGTATTATAATCAGAAAACACTATCAGACATGCGTAAAAAATTGCATATTAAAAAAGGAGATGCCGTGGTGGTTATATCAGGAGAAAACAAAGGACAAAAAGGAAAAGTTCTTGAAGTTCTTTCTGAAAAACAACGCGCTATCGTCGAAGGGGTAAATATGGTATCAAAACATACCAAACCAAATGCTGCAAGTCCACAAGGTGGAATAGTTAAGCAAGAAGCCCCCATTCACATCTCAAATTTATTGAATGTGGATCCTTCTTCAGGTAAACCTACCCGTATTGGAAGAAGGTTGAATGATAAAGGTAAATTAGTTAGGTATTCAAAAAAATCGGGAGAGGAGATTAAGTAATGGAATACAAACCAAGTCTTAGGACCAAATACGAGAATGAAATCATTCCCGCTTTAACTAAGGAATTTAGTTATACAACTCCGATGCAAGTTCCTAAATTGGAAAAAATTGTTATCAATCAAGGAGTTGGTAAAGCAACCGCCGATAAAAAGCTTATTGATGTAGCTGTTGATGAACTTACAACAATAACTGGGCAAAAACCTTTGAAGACTCTTTCTAAAAAGGATATCTCAAATTTCAAATTAAGGAAAAAAATGCCAATTGGTGTTAAAGTTACCTTACGGAGAGAAAGAATGTATGAGTTCCTTGAACGATTAGTTGTTGTTGCTTTGCCCCGAATAAGGGATTTTAAAGGAATCAATAATAAATTTGATGGAAGAGGTAATTACACGTTAGGTGTTACTGAGCAAATAATTTTTCCTGAAATAGACATTGATAAAATCAATACTATCTTAGGTATGGATGTTACTTTTGTAACTACAGCCAAAACCGACGAAGAAGGTTATGCATTGCTCAGAGAATTTGGTTTACCTTTTAGAAATCTTAAAAAGAACTAAGTTATGGCTAAAGAATCAATGAAAGCCCGCGAAGTAAAGCGTATGAAAATGGTAGAGAAATACGCTGAAAAACGCGCAAAACTGAAAGCTGCTGGAGACGCTGAAGGGTTACAAAAACTTCCAAGAAATGCTTCACCTATTCGTATGCACAATCGGTGTAGTTTAACCGGAAGACCAAAAGGATACATGAGGCAGTTTGGCCTTAGCAGGATCACTTTTAGAGAAATGGCCCTGAATGGACTTATTCCAGGGGTAAAAAAAGCAAGTTGGTAATAATTAAAGAGTAAGAAAATGACAGATCCAATTGCAGATTTTTTGACTAGAATTCGCAACGCCCAGATGGCAAAGCATAAGGTGGTAGAAATACCATCTTCAAATATTAAGAAAAGTATGACCAAGATCCTTTTTGATCAAGGGTATATATTGAATTATAAATTTGAAGAAAATTCTATTCAAGGTACAATTAAAATTGCATTAAAATACAACGGCGATACTAAACAGCCAGTTATTAAAAAGTTGCAGCGTGTTAGCTCTCCTGGGTTACGGATATACAAAAATGCCGATGATCTTCCAAGAGTCTTAAACGGTTTAGGTGTTGCTATTGTTTCTACTTCACATGGTGTGCTAAGCGATAAAGAAGCCCGTGCCAAAAATGTTGGTGGAGAAGTATTGTGTTATGTTTATTAAAAAATAGTAAAAATGTCACGAATAGGAAAATTACCTGTAGCTATACCAAAAGGAGTAACAGTTACTGTTGATGCTGCTAATATGGTAGTAGTAAAAGGGCCTAAAGGACAACTGCAACAGCAGGTTAATCCGGAGATTAAAGTGAGTATTGAAGGCGGAGAATTAGTATTAGTGCGTCCTTCAGATTCAATTGCTCACAAATCAATGCACGGATTATACCGCTCCTTGTTGAAAAACATGATTGTAGGTGTTTCTGATGGTTATACCATTATAATGGAGTTTGTTGGTGTGGGTTATAGGGCTGAGGCCAAGGGTCAAATGCTTGAAATGAGCTTAGGTTATTCCCACAGCATCATTTTTGAATTACCTGGTGAAATAAAAGTAGAAGCTCTGACCGATAGACGCGCTAACCCTAAAGTTACTTTAACCAGTTGTGATAAGCAACTGATAGGACAAATAGCTGCAAAAATTAGAGCTTTCAGAAAACCAGAGCCTTACAAAGGTAAAGGTATTAAGTTTGAAGGAGAAGTATTACGAAGAAAAGCTGGTAAATCAGCAGGTAAATAACATTTAAAAAGGTTTAATTATGGCTCACGATAAAAAAATCAGACGTCAGAAGATTAAAGAGAGCATACGTTCCCGAGTTAGTGGAACTGCTGATATGCCTCGTTTGAGTGTTTTCCGGAGCAACAAACAGATATCGGTTCAATTGATTGATGATGTTGCAGGAGTTACCCTTGCTTCAGCTACTTCTTTAGAAAAGAGCATTGCTGAATTCAAAGGAAATAAAACTCAAAAAGCAGATAAAGTAGGTGAATTAATTGCCAAGGTAGCAATTGAGAAAAATATTAACAGTGTGGTCTTTGACCGCAATGGTTTCTTATACCATGGTAGAGTTAAAACTCTGGCTGAGGCTGCCAGAAAAGGAGGACTTAAATTTTAGAAGTTATGTCAAGCATCAGAAAAATTAAAACAACAGACTTAGAGTTAAAAGACCGTTTGGTTGCAATTAACCGTGTTACTAAAGTAACTAAAGGGGGTCGTACTTTCAGCTTCTCAGCAATTGTTGTGGTAGGAAATGATAATGGAATTGTTGGTTATGGATTAGGAAAAGCCAGCGAAGTTACTACTGCAATTAGTAAAGGCATTGAAGATGCAAAGAAAAATCTGATAAAAGTTCCAGTAATTAATGGAACCATACCTCACCAGCAAATAGCACAATTTGGAGGAGCTGATGTTTTTATAGCTCCTGCTTCACATGGTACCGGAGTTAAAGCTGGTGGTGCTATGCGGGCGGTTCTTGAAAGTGTAGGTATAAAAGATTGTCTGGCTAAATCTAAAGGTTCTTCAAATCCTCATAACGTTGTAAAAGCCACTATTGCAGCTTTGTTGCAACTAAGGGATGCTTATAGTGTTGCAAATGAAAGAGGAGTTTCTTTGGAAAAAGTATTTAAAGGATAAAATAAGTTACGACATGGCAAAATATCGCATTAAGCAGATAAAAAGCAAAATTGGTAGTACCAAACGCCAAAAAGCAACTCTTGAAGCATTAGGTTTTCACAGAATGCATGAAACATTGGAAAAAGAGGGTACACCTGAAATTTTGGGTATGATAAGTAAAGTTAAACACTTAATTTCTTTGGAAGAGATTAAATAATAGTTGATGATATGGATTTAAGTACATTGAAACCAGCTGGAGGTTCTGTTCATTCAAGCAAAAGGATTGGTAGAGGACAAGGTTCAGGTCATGGAGGCACGTCAACACGTGGTCATAAGGGAGCTAAATCAAGGTCAGGTTATTCCAGGAAAGTTGGTTTTGAAGGAGGACAGATGCCCTTGCAGCGAAGAGTTCCAAAATTCGGTTTCACAAATATTAACCGTAAAGAATTTAAGGCTATCAATATTGGCGACGTCCAGAAATTGGCTGATGCCAAAGGTTTAACAACCATTGAAGTTCATCATTTGTATGAAAGTGGTTTGTGTTCAAAAAATGATAGGATTAAAATTCTTGGAAACGGAAAAATAACCTTAAAGCTTGAAATTAAAGCTCATGCTTTTTCAAAATCAGCTGTTGAAGCTATTGAAAAGCTCCAAGGTACAGTAGTAACTTTGTAATTCTAAATGAATGAAGCGATTTATTGAAACCTTAAAGAATATTTGGAAGATTGAAGATTTAAAAGCCCGAATTTTAACAACATTGGGGCTTATTCTTGTTTACCGTTTAGGAACTAAAGTGGTTCTTCCAGGCATTGATCCATCACAATTGGCGGCCTTAAAGGACCAAACTGCAGGTGGTGTACTTGGGTTGTTGGATATGTTTTCAGGAGGGGCATTTTCGAATGCATCAATTTTTGCATTGGGTATTATGCCTTACATTTCAGCGTCTATTGTAATTCAGCTTCTTGGCATGGCAGTTCCTTATTTTCAGAGGCTGCAGCGTGAAGGAGAAAGCGGTCGTCGTAAGGTAAATCAGATAACCCGTTATTTGACGGTTATTATTCTGCTTTTACAAGGTCCTAGTTATTTGGCCAATCTTCACGCACAATTACCTGCATCCGCTTTTGTTTTATCAGGAGCCTTCTTTACCATATCTTCAGTTTTAATTCTAGCTGCAGGAACTATGTTTGTTATGTGGTTGGGTGAAAAAATTACAGATAAAGGTATAGGTAATGGTATTTCATTAATCATTATGATTGGTATTATAGCTCGACTTCCGTCAGCTATGTGGGTAGAATTTATTTCCCGTGTAAATCAACAGGGTGGTGGATTGGTTGTATTTTTAGTTGAAATGATAGCCTTAGCAGCAGTTGTTACATTGGTTATATTATTGATTCAAGGTACACGAAAAATTCCAGTTCAGTATGCAAAACGAATTGTTGGAAATAAACAATACGGTGGGGTTCGTCAATACATTCCACTAAAAGTAAATGCATCAGGGGTTATGCCTATCATTTTTGCTCAAGCTATTATGTTTTTACCAATTGTTTTAGTGGGATTTTCTAGTAGCGATTCAGCAACAGGTATTGCAGCGCGTTTATCTGATCATACAGGGTTTTTGTATAATTTGATTACTGCATTATTAATTATTCTGTTTACCTATTTTTATACAGCTATCATTATAAACCCAACACAGATGGCTGAGGATATGAAGAAAAACGGTGGATTTATACCTGGCGTTAAACCCGGTAGAAAAACTATTGAATTTCTTGACTCCGTAATGTCAAAAATTACATTGCCAGGTTCCATATTTCTTGCATTTGTTGCGATTATGCCAGCATTTGCAATGATTGCCGGAGTTGACACTAATTTTGCTTATTTTTATGGTGGCACTTCACTTTTAATTTTGGTTGGGGTTGTTTTAGATACCCTGCAGCAAATTGAGAGTCACTTATTAATGAGACATTACGATGGATTGATGAAGAGCGGCCGAATTAAAGGTGGCCGAAATGTAATCTAATCCGAATTTTAAGTTACGTTCTTTGATGTTATTTTTAAGTCAACCGATGAAATGAATCGGATTAATGAAAGTTATTTGTTTGGTTTGTAAGTAATTTTTGGAGTTTTTGAGAACATAATTATACTGAAATTTATAATTATTGTTACTTAATACATACCTCCTTTACTTATGTTCAAAATAGAACTTTCTTAATAGACATTGATTTCTAATTATACAGAGATTATTAACAATGTAAAGCCTTTATGAAGAGAGTTGCACAAAGGTTTTTTAATGATTTTAATTAACAAGTATATTCAAGTACAAAACTTCAAAGTCATTTGTGAGTTTTTTATAGTTAGGTTATTTAAAAAAGAAGTGTATGCTTTTTTAGATTTATCGAGCTTGTTCAAAAATGATTTTAGTGTTAGTTCTATAGAAGTTAAAAGGATTAAGTAGTGGTTAAAAGTTTTATAGGTTGATTTTAAGCCTAGTAAAATTATAAATTATTCAAATTCAATAGAATAGAATTTGAAATTATTTAGGAAAATAGAGAACCATCAGAAGATCCTTAGGTTTATTTCTGAAGTCGCCAAATTTTTGGTAGACGGGGGTTGGACTTTAATAACAAAAGAAAGGAAACAATCAGTTCAAATTGATAGCACCTAATTATAGGTATCAAATATTCTGAGGTTAATCCTTCTTAAGTTAATTGAAAAAAGTTATTAAAAAAATTTATGGCCAAACAGAGTTCAATAGAACAAGATGGTACCATTATCGAAGCATTAAGCAATGCGATGTTTCGTGTAGAACTTGAAAATGGGCATGTTATTACAGCACATATCTCAGGAAAAATGCGTATGCATTATATAAAAATTCTACCTGGTGATAAAGTGAAAGTTGAGATGTCGCCTTATGATTTAACCAAGGGACGTATATCATTTAGATACAAATAATAGAACTTAAAAAGATGAAAGTAAGAGCATCAGTAAAAAAGCGTAGTTCTGATTGTAAAATCGTACGTAGAAAAGGACGTTTGTATGTGATTAACAAAAAAAATCCAAAATTTAAGCAACGTCAAGGATAATTTTATAACTTTGCAAACCGAAATTTTAAAAAGTAATTTATGGCAAGACTTGTAGGTGTTGATTTGCCGAATAATAAGAGGGGAGAAATTGGACTCACTTATATATTCGGAGTCGGACGTAGTGCGGCACGTACTATATTAAACGAAGCTAAAATCAGCTACGACACTAAAGTTAAAGATTGGACGGATGATGAAATTGCATCACTTCGAAAAGTACTTAACGAAAATTATAAATTGGAAGGTGAACTTCGCTCAGAGGTCCAATTAAACATCAAACGTTTAATGGATATTGGTTGTTATCGTGGTGTTCGTCACCGTGTTGGATTGCCAGTTCGTGGGCAGCATACCCGAAACAATGCACGTACACGCAAGGGAAGAAAGAAAACCGTTGCAAACAAAAAGAAAGCTACTAAATAAGGGATAAGTTATTATGGCACAGAAGTCAAAAACTGCAAGAAAGAAGACCGTTAAGGTTGAAGCTAGCGGACAAGTCCATATTCATTCTTCGTTTAATAATATTATTATTTCAATTACGAATAATGACGGACAAGTAATTTCATGGTCATCAGCCGGCAAGAATGGATTTAGGGGATCGAAAAAGAATACTCCTTATGCTGCTCAAGTTTCAGCTGAAGATTGTGCAAAAGTGGCCTTTGAAGGAGGTATGAGAAAAGCCAAAGTTTATGTTAAAGGCCCTGGCACAGGAAGAGAATCTGCTATTCGATCGATTCACAATCAAGGAATTGAGGTTACAGAAATTGTAGATGTTACGCCATTGCCTCATAATGGTTGCAGACCTCCAAAAAGGAGAAGAGTTTAATTTGTTTTGTATTGATTTAAAAAATAGCAGATGGCTAGATATATTGGACCAAAAACAAAGATTGCCAGAAAATTTGGCGAACCAATCTACGGACCAGATAAATATTTTGAGCGGAAAAATTTTCCTCCCGGTCAACATGGTTTAAATAAGAAGAGAAAAAAATCTTCAGAATATGGAATACAGTTGTTAGAAAAGCAAAAAGCTAAATATACTTATGGTATTTTAGAAAAACAGTTTGCCAACTTATTTCATAAAGCACAACGTAGCAAAGGGATTACCGGTGAAGTATTGTTGCAATTATTGGAATCAAGATTAGATAATGTAGTGTATCGTTTGGGTATTGCACCTACTCGAGCAGCTGCCCGTCAATTGGTTTCGCACAAACATATTGTAGTAGATGGAGAATTGGTGAACATACCTTCATACTTGCTGAAAGCAGGTCAAGTAATTGGTGTTCGCGAGAAATCGAAATCACTGGAAGTAGTTTCAAACTCCTTAACTACCGGAAGTCACAGTCGTTACCCTTGGTTGGAATGGGATAAGGATCAAAAAACTGGGAAATACCTTACGGTTCCTGAGAGGACTGAAATTCCTGAAAACATTAAGGAACAATTAATCGTAGAATTATACTCTAAGTAATTTTTATATTATGGCAATTTTAGCTTTTCAGAAGCCCGATAAAGTTGTAATGCTGGAAGCGGATGACCATTCAGGAAAATTCGAATTCAGACCTTTAGAACCTGGTTACGGAAATACCGTCGGTAATGCTTTACGCAGAATTCTGCTTTCCTCATTAGAAGGGTTCGCAATTACTACTCTTAAATTAGAAGGGGCTGAACATGAATTTTCGACCCTACCTGGAGTGAAAGAAGACGTAACCGAATTAGTTTTAAATTTAAAACAAGTACGCTTCAAACAGCAGATTGAAGATATTGATCATGAAAAAGTATCAATTACAATTACTGATCAAGAAGCTTTCACAGCTGGAGATATGTCGCGATTCATAACTGGGTTCGAGGTTTTAAATCCTGATTTGGTAATATGCCGGCTTGATTCTTCAGCGAAACTTCAATTGGAGATAACTATCAATAAAGGAAGAGGTTATATTCCTTCTGAAGAAAACATGCCTGTTGATGCTGAGTTTGGCGTTATAGCTCTGGATTCAATTCACACTCCTATACGCAATGTAAAATTTGCGGTGGAAAATTATAGGGTTGAGCAAAAAACAGATTACGAAAAGCTTATTTTAGAGATTAAAACTGATGGATCAATCCATCCAAAAGATGCATTGAAAGAAGCTGCAAAAATACTTATTTATCATTTCATGTTATTCTCTGATGAGAAAATAACTTTGGATTCTGATGAAAAATATCAAGCTGAAGAGTTTGATGAAGAGGTATTACACATGCGCCAACTTCTTAAAACAAAATTAGTTGACATGGATTTATCTGTTCGAGCATTGAACTGCCTTAAAGCAGCCGATGTGGAAACTTTGGGTGATTTATGTACCTACAATAAGAACGATTTACTCAAATTCAGAAATTTCGGAAAGAAGTCGTTGACTGAATTGGAGGATCTATTGGATTCAATGAATCTTACTTTTGGAATGGACATCAGTAAGTATAAACTTGAGAAAGAATAATTGAGATGAGACACAATAAGAGTTTTAATCATTTAGGTAGGCAAGCTGGTCATCGCAGTGCCATGTTATCGAATATGGCAACCTCGTTGATTCTACACAAAAGAATAAACACTACCTTAGCCAAAGCGAAAGCTTTGAAAGTATATGTTGAACCATTGATTACTAAATCAAAAGTAGATTCAACACATTCCCGCAGGGTAGTATTCAGCTATCTTCAGAATAAGGATAGCGTTTCTGAGCTTTTTCGTGACATTGCTGTCAAAGTAGCCAATCGGCCTGGTGGATACACCCGCATTTTAAAAACAGGCAATAGAATTGGTGATAACGCTGAAATGTGTATAATAGAATTGGTAGATTACAATGATGTTTATACACAAGAGCGAAATACAACTGAGAAACCTGCTGCAAAACGCAGAAGAGGTACAAAAAAGAAATCATCAGACGAGGCAACTCCGGTAGCAAAAGCTACTAAAAGTGTTGATGCTGTGAAGGAAACCAAACCAGCTCCGGTTGCAACCGTTACCGATGCCGAAGAAATTAGCAGCCCTGCTGCTGATGAGGCACAAAGTGATGAAAACAAAGTTGAATAATTTAAGATTTTAACGCTGTTAAAGAGGGATAAAATGATTAATTTTATCCCTCTTTTTATTAGAATAATTTGATAAATCAAAACTTAAAAAACTAATTATTATGGGATTAATAGCAAATGTACATGCCCGTGAAATCATGGATTCCCGTGGGAATCCAACCATAGAAGTAGAAGTTACCCTTGATTGTGGTATTGTTGGTAGGGCTGCAGTACCATCGGGTGCTTCAACTGGTGAAAATGAAGCTTTGGAACTAAGAGATGGTGATAAAAGCCGCTTTTTAGGAAAAGGGGTTTTAAAAGCAGTGAACAACGTGAATGATACAATAGCACCAAAGCTAATAGGTTGGCCAGTAACTGATCAGGTTGGAATCGATCATTTAATGTTAAAACTTGACGGTACTAAAACAAAAAGCAAATTGGGTGCGAATGCCATTTTAGGTGTTTCATTGGCTGCAGCAAAGGCTGGTGCTGAATATGTTGGGTTACCGTTATACCGTTATATTGGCGGTGTTAATGCTGTTACCTTGCCAATACCGATGATGAATATAATTAATGGTGGCTCGCATTCAGATGCTCCGATTGCCTTTCAGGAATTTATGATCCGGCCTATTGGCGCACCAAGCTTCAGAGAGGGATTGCGCATGGGTGCAGAAGTATTTCATAGTCTAAAGAAAGTGTTGCACGACCGCAATTTAAGCACGGCTGTTGGTGATGAAGGAGGTTTTGCTCCTGCATTGAAAGGTACTGAAGATGCATTGGAATCAATTCTTACGGCTATTGAAAAAGCGGGTTACAAGCCTGGAAAAGATGTTACTATCGCCTTAGATTGTGCTGCTTCGGAATTTTTTAAAGATGGTATTTATGACTATTCGAAATTTGAAGGGCCTAACGGTGCTAAAAGAAACAGTGCCCAACAAGCAGATTATTTGGCTAAACTTTCAGAAAACTACCCAATTGATTCCATTGAAGATGGTATGAGCGAAAATGATTGGACCGGTTGGAAAATGCTAACTGATAAAATTGGAAAGAAAATACAATTAGTGGGCGATGATTTGTTTGTAACCAATGTTGACTATCTGTCGAGAGGGATTAAAGAAGGTTGTGCCAATTCAATTTTGGTTAAAGTAAACCAAATTGGCACCTTGACTGAAACTATGAATGCTATTGAAATGGCGCATCGTGCAGGATACACTTCAGTTACTTCGCACCGTTCTGGTGAAACTGAGGATGCTACTATTGCCGACATTGCTGTGGCAACTAACGCCGGTCAAATTAAAACAGGTTCTATGAGCCGTTCTGATAGGATGGCTAAGTACAATCAATTGCTCCGTATTGAAGAGGAATTGGGCGAATTGGCCGTTTATGGCTATAAAAAATAAGTATAAAAAAACCCGCAAGTGCGGGTTTTTTTATTAGATATTGCTTAGTACTGTAAATTCAGTTGTATTTTCTTTATACAGGGTAATTACTAACTGCTCTTGATTACTCCTAATCTCAGCTATCTTAGAATCGTTGTCAATTAAAATCATCCATTGGCACATATATTTTCTAAATAGATTCAATACATTCGATAAAAAAGCATTTTGTTTTAATTCGTGGGTTATCGATTTTATTTGATTTATTGATCGAAAATCGGCTATCAATACATCATCTTTGCTTGGATTTACAATACTTAAAAACTCGCTGTAAGGTAAATGGTAGTAATCAATTTGTTGCAATGATAGTGCTTCGCTACTCTGTTTAATTTGGTTGGTAATTAGTTTTAAGTGATTTTTATTTGATTCATCCTCCCCGTATTGACTTTTAATATTACCATTAGTGTCGTAGTTTATTTTATTTCCTTTGCTTGTTTGTACTAAAAAATACCAAAAAGATAGTTGCTTATACCTATCTATACAATCCACCATATGGGTATTTTGAAGATTAACTATATTTTGAAAATGATTGAAGAACCCTGTTTTAAAACCAATTTCCATTTGTTTGTTGAATAATTCAAAGGACTTTGAGAATTTTGATTTATTGGTAGAGTCTTTAATTTTTGCAATTTGTTTCACCACACTTTTTATCAAGGAATTAATAAACAAATCCTGAGTAATAGTAAACGATTGACTAAAAAGAGGGGTGAATTTTTCGCTATCGATATTCATGAGTACAATTGCACGCACCATGAATTGCATATCTTCGAGTGTGATAATATTATTCTCAAAGTCTTGGTATGAGATATAAATTTCTTTAGATGATAGTTGGCTGAATTCCTCTATTAAATTCCAATTTAAAGCAATAGTTGAAATAAAATCATGCAGTTTGGTTGAACCTATATTTTGATAAAACTGGATAACCTCAATGTTTGTATCATTAATTATGCTGGAAGTCCCTTTGTTCTTGGTGAATAGGGAAGCTCCTTTTCCAATATTTATGTGGATATACCGTTTATCTGGCCTCAATTTTAAGGTCTCAGGATGTTTGTAATTGAATAAAAAAGGAGAAATATTCGAAGATTGCATGTTATTTGTTGTTAGTTTCCACTACTAAACTAGCCGAAATTAGTTTAGTTTTTGTAAATACTCAAATAAAAATCGGTTTTTTACGATGATTTTTAAAAAAGAGCTTTAAGTGGAATAATTATGTTATCCAAACAAATCCAATCATACTCGAAAAGAGATTGATTGTGGGTATAAAAAAACCTTTGGTCATTTAAACCAAAGGTTTTAAAACGATTCTTCTTATAAAAGTTTAATAAGTAATGACAACAAAATATTTTGAAACGCTCCAAAACTCCTGTGGATTTTTTACAACTAAACTATCCACAGGTTTTTCACCAAATAATTGATATGAATTGGATGGATGCGTAGTAATTATTTTAATTTTCTTTGCTTTTAACTCAAATGCAGTTTTGTTTCTAATATCAATAGTATTGAATAATCCTTTGTCAAAGTCCTTATTTAGCGATTTGCCAGACCCAATACCAATAAAACCACCTTTTGTATCAAGAATCTTCATTTCCTTCAATTCTTTTTCAGTACCAATTAGGTAATAGGCTGTATTTAGGTTCTCATCCTGTACTTTTATTAATTCTTTTTTTACTTCAATGTCGAATTTTAATGTATCCATTGAATAGGTGAGTTCATCAATTTTTAGGTTCATATTTATTAACTGTTGCCTTAAATGGACAATAGCTTCATTTTTCTCAGCCAATTGAGCCTCTAAACTTTCAATGGTTTTTTGTAATGCACTGTTTTTAACATGTGCATTTTTTAAGAGGCGTTCAAGTTTTGCAACTTTCTCTTTATTCTTCAGCATCAAGTCATAAATGGCATTAATATCATCATTAATTTTTTCTTCTCTTGTTTGTGGGTTTTCAACATCTTTTACGGTAAGAGAAATGATTTTCTCTTTTTCTTTGATGGTTGCCAAGTTGTTTTCAATTTCCGTGAAAGTTCCCATAATTCCATATATAGCGGAGTCTTTCTGGAGAACCAATCGTTGCAGGCTATCACTGCGCATTTGGGTTTCGTTCAACTGCTGTTTTTGTTTAGCACATTGTGTAAACAGCATAGTTAGTGCAAAAAGAAGAATCAAGTTT
>JAIFNJ010000054.1 GCA_020047835.1 Bacteroidota bacterium | reverse complement strand
GGAGCTTATAAAACGAAGATAAATTCAATTGGCAACCATCGAATTGAATGGATAACCCAAATTGATTGCACCCATCGAACTGCAAACCCAGCAATTTACAATCTTTGAATGTAATATCACGAAAGGCAGTGTTTGCAATGGGTGTCAAACTTAAATCGCAGTTTTCGAATATACAATCCAAAAAAGAACTATCCACCAATTTGGAATTCGTAAAAACACAATTCACAAAACGACACTGCTCATAATCGCCTTTGGCTAGCAAAACTTTCGAAAAATCAACTTTTTGAAATTCTTTGTTTTCAATATAAGTTCTACTCATTTCATCGTTTGATTTTGGTTCCAATCAAACCACAAAAGTAAGGTATATATCGTTACAATAATTGCTGAAAATACTATTCATACCCATCGTTGTGCACCGTTTTAACGGCCCTACCTGATGGATCGTTGGTGTTTTGAAACGAGGCATCCCAAGCCAAAGCCTCTGGCGTACTGCAAGCCACCGATTTAACCGAAGGTACGCAGGTGGCTGCGGAATCGGACGGAAACAATTCACTAAAAATGGAGCGGTAGCGGTATTCCTCCTTGGTCATGGGTGGATGTATCGGAAAACGGAATTTTGCGTTTTTCAATTGTTCCTCGGATACCTCTTGCTCTGCCACTGATTTCAGGGTATCAATCCAGGTGTACCCCACACCATCAGAAAATTGTTCTTTTTGACGCCAAGTGATGCTATCCGGCAAATAATCTTCAAAAGTTTTTCGCAAGATCCATTTTTCCATTTTACCGTTTCCGGCCATCTTATCTTTCGGATTCAGGCGCATGGCAATATCCATGAATTCTTTATCCAAAAACGGTACGCGGCCTTCAATACCCCATGCCATGAGCGATTTATTGGCACGCAAACAATCGTAAAGATGCAGTTTACTCAATTTACGAACAGTTTCTTCGTGAAAGGCCTTTGCGTTGGGTGCTTTGTGGAAATACAAGTAACCCCCAAATATTTCATCGGCTCCTTCGCCTGACAATACCATCTTAATTCCCATCGATTTTATAACCCGAGCCAGCAAATACATAGGTGTAGATGCCCGAACCGTGGTTACGTCATAAGTTTCCAAATGATAAATCACATCGCGGATGGCATCCAATCCCTCCTGAACCGTAAAGTTTATTTCGTGATGAATGGATCCAATGTGGTCGGCGGCTTTTCGGGCAGCAGCCAAGTCGGGTGAACCCAATAAACCAACGGCAAAAGAGTGAAGCTGCGGATACCAGGCTTGTTGCTGGTCGCCGGTTTCGATGCGGTTGGCTGCATATTTTTTGGCAATAGCCGAAATAATGGAAGAATCTAAACCACCTGAAAGCAATACTCCATAAGGTACATCGGACATTAACTGACGGTGAACGGCGTCTTCTAATCCTTTCCTTAACAAGGCAGCATCCGACACATTATCCTTTACATTTTCAAAGTTTTCCCAATCGCGATGGTACCATTTCTTAAGCTCCTGACCTTCTTTGCTGTGCATGTAATGTCCAGGAAGGAATTCCTCAATTTTGTTGCAAACTCCTTCCAACGCTTTTAATTCCGATGCCACATAAAAATTACCATGAACATCCCAACCCATATATAACGGCACTATGCCCATGTGGTCGCGGGCTATCAAGTAAGTATCGGTTTCCTGATCGTATAATGCAAAAGCAAAAATACCGTTCAAATCTTCTATAAAATCGATGCCTTTTTTTCGGTACAATGCTAAAATTACTTCACAATCGGAATGGGTAAGGAACTCATAATCGGATAATCCCTTGCGCAACTCTTGATGGTTGTATATTTCGCCATTTACAGCAAGAATCAACGACTTGTCTTTACTGTACAGGGGTTGTCCCCCGGATTGGGGATCAACAATAGCCAGTCTCTCGTGTGAAAATATTACATTGTGGTTGCAATAAATGCCCGACCAATCGGGTCCCCGATGGCGGATTTTTTTTGACATCTCCAATATATTCGACCGTAATTCCTTAGCATCACCATTCAAAGTAAAAATTCCAATAATTCCACACATATCTTACTATTTTTTATAATAAACTTACTATTTAAATTTTTTATAGCTGTTTTTCTTTCAATTTGATTATTTATTTCAAATTTTGCTTCAAATATAACATTTTTTCCTTTCCTGATATAATTGAACGAAATAAAACTTATTATTCATACTCTTACTTTTTATCTAGCTTGATTTCTTAGATTTTAGCTAAGAACATGGCATATCATGGTAAATTGTGATTTAACTCATGTACACTACTTCTCCAAAATGGATATTTTATACCTTCCTTTATATCCTTTATTTTTTACATCAACCTAAATTCTTGATTTTTATTAGGGTTCAGTGGTTTCAGGTTGAAATATATACTTTATAAAAATGAATAAACTACTAACACTCTTGTTCCTGCTATTGACCCTTTTTGTGGTTAGCCAAAGTTTTGCTCAACCGGCTAAAATAGACAGTCTTGAAAACCTTTTAAAACTTCATGAAAATGAAGATACGGTAAAAGTTAATTTACTTAATAAAATTAGCTTTGAAGTTGGCGAAAAAGATGTCGAAAAAGCGCGGAGTTTTGCTACCCTTTCCAAAGAATTATCGGAGAAACTAAATTTTTCAAAAGGAACGATAGAAAGCATATGGCTAATGGGGATGAGCTATTTGAAATCGGATAAACCAAAAGCGTTAACTTATTTTCAAGAGGCCTTAAAAATTGCAGAAGATAATGACTATAAACCAGGCGTTTTAAAGTGCCTAAATAGCCTTGGGAGTGTTTATAAAAAACTTGGACAAGATTCAATTGCCATTGCCTCCTGTCAAAAAGCTATTTCTATTGCTGAAGAATCGAACAATCAAATTGAATTAGCAAAATGTCGAGTAACCCTCGCAAATATCTATTATCAGCTAGGAAAAAACGACTTGGCCATCGACGGGTATATTAAAGCTGCAAATTCTTTTGAAGAGCAGGGCGAACTGAAACCGCAGGCTACCATCTTAATGAATTTAGGAACGTTACATACCACTATGGGAAACCATCCAAAGTCGCTTGAATATTTACAAAAGGGCTTAAAAATAAATGAAAGTATCCATGATAAAGCAGGTACTTTTATGTGCCTAAATGGAATAGCAGGTATTTATTCTTCCCTCGATAATTTTGAAAAGTCGCTTGAATACTATGAGAAAGCACTAAAGCTGGCTGAAGAACTTAACGATAAAGCAAAAATTACGGTATGCTTGAATAATATTGGTGGCAATTATTTAAGAACAAACAATCCGCAGGCATTGGAGTACTTTCAAAAAGCATTGGTAAACAGTGAAGAGCTGAAGGAACCCGTGTTAATTAAAGGCGCTCTTGAAAAAATTGGAAATGTTTACGAGAATCAGGGTGATTTTGTAAAAGCAATGGATTATTACCAGAAAGCCCTGAAAGTATCGGAAGGTAACGTGATGAAAGGTTCCCGTTGTCTGACCTTATATTATGCGGGCAGAACTTGTTTAAAACAAAAAAAATATGCCGTTGCTTTAAGCTACTCCTTAAAAAGTTTGGATATCGCTAGTGAGCTAAAATTAGTAATGAACCAAAAAAATCTCTATGAACAGCTTTCTGATATATATGCTGCTACCAATGATTATAAAAAAGCTTACACATATCAAAAGCGATTTCAATCACTAAATGACAGTGCCTATAATGAAAGTAACATAAAGAAAATTACGGCGCTTGAATATACCTATAAATTCGAAAAAGAGAAACTGGCCCTTGAACAAGAGCAACACAAGAAAGACGTTATTCAAGCAGCCGAATTGAAGCAACAACGCATTGTAATTCTTTCTTTAATAGGTGGCTTTATTCTTATGTTTTTGTTGGTTATTTACATTTACCGTTCCTATCGGATTAAGAAAAAAACCAATATACTGCTTGCCCATCAGAAACACGAAATAGAAGCCAAGAATGAAGAATTGGTGCAACTGAACGAAGAGATTTCGGCCCAAAAAGAGGAAATTTCGGCAATTAGCAATGAGGTTGAATTGCAAAACACGAAACTGCAAGAGTTGAATGCCACTAAAGACAAGTTTTTTGGCATTATTGCCCACGATTTGAAAAATCCGTTTAATGCCATTTTGGGGTTCTCCGATTTATTGGTTGCCTCGGCTCATGATTACAACCAGGAAAAAACACTTAAATATGTTGGTTTGATGCAATCATCTGCAAAAAACGCCTATAAACTGCTGGAGAATTTGTTGGAATGGGCACGGTCGCAAACAGGAGCCATCGATTATAAACCAACCCAGTTGGCACTTTGCCATTTGGTGGTTGAAACGGAAAAGCTATGTGTGAACATGGCTAACGAAAAAAGCATTACCATTCAACACGAAATACCCGATGATTTGATGGTTTACGCCGATACAAACATGCTATCAACCATACTCAGAAACCTAATTACCAATGCCATAAAGTTTACCCACAAAGGCGGTAACATAACCATAACCTCACAAGTTGAAAACAATAAAACGGTAATAACCGTGCACGATAGCGGCATTGGTATGGATGAAATGACCCGAAACAAGCTGTTTAAGATAAATGAGAAAATATCGATTGTGGGAACCGAAAAAGAAACCGGAACGGGATTGGGATTGCTGCTCTGCAAAGAATTTGTGGAAAAACAGGGTGGCAAAATATGGGTAGAAAGCGAATTGGGTATGGGTAGCGATTTTAAATTTACCATACCGTTTAAAAAGTAAGCGGAATCGCTCACTTTGCGTATTAACAAGTAGCGCGAGCATCAATAAACTACCTCGTAGCAGAGCTACAGGGAACCTATTTTCTTAACGGCCAAATAAAAGTTAGACTTTTATAAACGTTTTATTCTTATACAGATACCACAATATAAGATATAACAGGCCAAAACCGCCAATTGTAGTTACTAAATTGTAATAGGTCCCAACATATTGTTTTAATCCTATTAACAGCGGTTCTGCTATAGCTGGAAAATAAAATACATGCGAAACTACATAGGCAAAAATAGCATTCATTCCAATCACTTTTAAAGGAAATGCCCAACGGTCTTTTCCTTTTACATCAATGATCCAGTAAAATAACGAGAGTAAAAGGAAACAAACCCCAGATGATGCCAAGACAAAAGAGCTGGTCCATATCTTTTTAATTATAGGATGCCAAACTCCAAGTAGCATTCCGGCTATAAGACTGGCAGCTCCTATCAAAAATAAATACAGTGCCACTTTCTTTCGCGGCAGATTTGATTTAATCAGTTCGCCTGCAAAAACACCGGATAATGTGGTGGCTATAAAACCGAATCCACTAATAAGCCATGTGTACTGGGTTCCGTCCTGTAACTCTCCAAAAACCAGATGGTCG
>JAIFNJ010000048.1 GCA_020047835.1 Bacteroidota bacterium | reverse complement strand
ACAATAAACGCCATAACTAGGAATTCGTTGCGACGACTTGGAATAAATTTTGCCAATCCAAACCGGTAACCCATCATGATGCCAAACATTGCATGAGCGGGAACTGCCGTGAAGGCGCGCATCATTCCAATCTTAATACCTTCATCGGAACCAAAAACGTACAACAAATTTTCAACCAAGGCAAAACCAAGTGATATAAATACGGCATATACAATTCCATCAAACGTTTCGTTAAAGTTTGGATTTCGCCAAATTAAAAAATAAACCGCAGCAAATTTGAATGCCTCTTCTACCAAAGCAGCAACAACAAAAGCATTCCATGCTGCGGCATTTAACCCGGTAAAGCTACTGCCCATTGATTGAATCAATTGCTCAAAATAAACTGTGGGAATAGTTATTAAGCATCCTGCGGCCAATCCTTTAACCAACAGTAATAATGGTTCCTGTTCATACTTGTCGCGATAATAGATGTACGCAAGTATAATAAATACAGGAGCTATTGAAATGAGCAACAGATTCATGGGCGTCGTCTTTGAAGCAAAAATAATTTTTTCTTTTAGCATTCTATATTTCAATGAACCTTTTATTCATTCCGGAAGAAATGAGTCTTTCGGAATTTTTCTTTCCAAATACGCATGAATATTTGTATTTTCACCCAAATTCTATTGCCTTTTTTCTGTTTATTTAACGGTCTTGTTTTGAGTTTTTTATGATTGATAAGGAAACCATAGATAAAATTTTTGACGCTTCTGATATTGTGGAGGTGGTTTCGGACTTTGTTAATTTAAAAAAACGGGGCGTTAACTATTTGGGAAATTGTCCGTTTCATAACGAAAAAACGCCTTCGTTCACAGTATCTCCGGCCAAGGGCATTTACAAATGTTTTGGCTGTGGAAAAGGGGGTAATTCGGTTAACTTTATCATGGAACACGAACAGTTAACCTATGTTGATACCTTAAAATGGTTAGCCAAAAAATACCACATCGAGGTACAGGAAAAAGAGGAAAGCCAGGAAGAACGGGAGCAAAAGGATGCCCGAGAAAGCATGCTTATTGTAAACACTTTTGCCCAAACTACTTTTACCCACAACCTTATTGAAACAGAAGAGGGCCGGGCGGTTGGCTTAAAATATTTTAAAGAACGGGGCTTTACCGATCATACCATTAAAAAATTTGAACTGGGATATTGCCGAAAAACGCGCGACAGTTTTTCGTTGTTGGCGTTAAGCAAAGGATATAAAGAAAAATATTTGATTGATACCGGGCTCTCTATTAAACGCGATGATGGCAACCTTTTCGATAGGTTTAGCGAGCGGGTAATTTTTCCCATCCATAACTTAATGGGACGGGTGGTTGGTTTTGGGGGCAGAACACTTCGCTCGGATAAAAACTTATCGAAATACCTGAATTCGCCAGAATCTGAAATTTACCATAAAAGTAAAAACCTGTATGGTTTATATTTTGCTAAAAAAGCAATTACTCAAAACGATAACGTTTATTTAGTTGAAGGCTATACCGATGTGATGAGTATGCATCAAGCCGGTATTGAAAATGTAGTGGCCTCGTCAGGTACAGCCCTAACCGTTGAACAAATACGGTTAATGCGGCGGTTTACACCAAATGTTACCGTGCTTTACGATGGCGATGCGGCCGGAATAAAAGCCGCACTTAGGGGAATTGATCTCGTTCTTGAAGAGGGAATGAACGTGAAGGTGGTTCTGCTTCCCGATGGCGAAGATCCCGATTCTTTTGCTCATAAGCACAGCGCCACAGAACTTTACGATTTTATTAAAGCCAACGAGTCAGATTTTATAACCTTTAAAACCCGCCTTTTATTGAGCGATGTGCAAGGCGACCCCGTTAAAAAAGCCAACCTGATTGCTGATATTGTTCGCACCATTGCCGTAATACCCGATACTATTACCCGGGCTATTTATGTAAAGGAGTGTTCCGGATTAATGGATGTAGATGAAAGAATCATCCATTCTGAAATAAATAAGCTCCTTTTCAAAAAAAGGGAACAAAGCTGGAAAAAAGAACAAAATACCCCAGTGAATCCCGCTGGCGAAGCGTTAAACATTCAATTGCCAGTTTCAAATAAGTTTGAACTCTACGAAAAAGAAATTATCCGACTTCTCCTTACACATGGCGATAAAGTGCTTTTTACCATTGCTGCCAACGACGAACATCCGGAAGAAAACATTTCAACAGCAAGTTACATTTGCCGGGAACTGGAAGATGAAGTTGAAATTCAGGGTCCCGTTTATAAACTAATCTTTGATGAATATCGCCATCATTATATTCAGGGAACTGTTTTAACAAGCACCTATTTTACGCAGCATAAAAACCAATTGGTTTCAAAAGCGGCAGCGGATCTGCTAACCGACGGATTTCCTATTAGTAAAATGTGGAGTAAAAAAGGAACATACATTGCTACCGAAGAAGACAATTTGAAGCATGTTATTGATAGCGCGATCTCCGGTTATAAATATGAATTGGTATTAACAATTTTACAAGGAATTGAAACGGAATTGAAATCCGTTGATAAGCCCGAAAACCAAGAAGAAACAATGGCTCCGCTTTACGACAAGTATTTGGCTTATACCAAATTTAAAATTTCAATTGCTAAAATGTTGGGTGAACGTATTATTCTTAAACGATAAATTCTATTCCCCTTACACGATAAAATCGTGGTGCTTTTATTCTGTTTTTAATTATTTTTTCTTTTTGATCTATTGTTTATTAACTTAGTGACGTGTTTTTGCACCTTACACATTTCAAATATGATATAATAAATTAATCAAGTAAAAAGTAACCAATCAATAAACCATTGACTTCATGGCAAATAATAACCCGTTTTTAAATATGACTCGATTAATTTCAACCGGTTTTTTTCTTGGCTGCATTATCTCTTTAACCTTACTATCTGCCTGCCACGAAACAAGCAAAAGAGGTGAAAAGTATGGTGGAACGTTGCGCATCAATGCGAATGATGTGCCAGATATTATTTTCCCTGGACAAGTGCTAAAATTAAGCGAACACCTCATTACCTTACAAATATATTCCGGCTTGGTTAAATATAACACGCGAACCTTTGATATTGAACCATCACTGGCAAAAAGCTGGAAAATACTCGACAATGGACGAACCTATCAATTTACCTTGCAACCAAATGCTTTTTTTCAGGATGACCCTTGTTTTGAAAATGGTAAAGGAAGGAAAATAGTAGCCTCTGATATTAAGTATAGCATTGAAAAAATAGGCTACCTTCATCGGTTAAGTCAGCATGAATTTTCCGATCAATTAAAAAATATTGTTGGGGCTGAAGTTTTATCCAATTCGCAGATCTTTGATAAAAACATTGATTTTTCTGGCATACAGGTAATTAACGATTCGGTGGTTGAATTTAAGCTAAATGCTGCAGATGATTTGTTTTTGCATTTTTTGGCGGGTACCAACAGTCTAATTTTTGCCAAAGAATCGTTTGATGCTTATGGATATAAAAGCTTGGTTGGTTCCGGTGCATATTCTTTTAAGTATGCCGAAATAAAAGGACACGCTATTACCCTGATTGCAAATCCCAATTATTTTGGAGTGAATCGTCAAAAAGAAAAACTCCCTTTTATTGATACCATCATTGTTTCATTTATAACCTCGCCACCTAAAGAATTGCAGCTTTTTGAAATGGGTTTGCTTGACGTGGTGCTAAATGTAAACGAGGAATATGTGAGCTCCTTTTTAGATAAGCACATTAACCAATTTCAAAGTGATCCTCCTCACTATATCATGAAACAAACTACGGGAGCCAACAACAATATTAAAATAAGTTTTGTGCGTTCCAATCTGCAAGGTTTGAATTTGAATTCCCAAGGCTATTTCGATTTTACAGAATTGTATTTTAAAGAACCTTCGACACAGCAAATTAAAATGGGGTATTAATCAAAATAAGCCAGCCACAGATTCCTTGAACCTGTGGCATTTTTCTTACTTTATTACTATTTCGTAATTTAATTTCATTGCTTTACGGTAGGCAGCAGAAACCCCACAGTATCGTTCCATGCTCAAATCGACCGCTTTTTTCAATTTTTCTTCTTCCAGGTTTTTGCCAGTGAACTCATAAATTATTTTCATCTCATCAAAATGTTTTGGATGCTCTTCAGTAAGGTTTCCTTCAATGCGCACATTAAAGCCATCCAACTCAACCCGCATCTTTTGTAATATGGATACCACATCCATTCCGGTGCATCCACCCAGTGCAACCATCATCAGTCCTTTTGGGCGTGGACCTAAATCCTTTCCTCCGTTTTCCTCATTGGCATCCACTACTATTTTATGACCATTCATTTCGGTTTCAAAGGCCATGCCCTTTTTCCAATTCATGTTTATTGATGTCTTCATTGCCTGTTATATTTAAGTTTCAGATTAAATCATTTATAGATTTAACCCCTTAACAAAATTAATGTTTTATTCCAATCAACGTTTATTATAAAACTAATTCACTTAACATCATGAAAAAGAATATTCTTTCGTGTTATTAAAAGCGGAAAATAGTTATTTTTGTCACTTAATTACTATGAATTATCCGGTTTTCCTTTTTCTGGTTGGCTGATTTATTTTTTTTGAAATGAAAAACACAACACCGGTTCCTGGGTGCAAAGAATGCCTTTGTGAATGCAAATCAATTTTTAGTTCGTTGAACGAACAAGAATTGGAGGGGTTGACCTATGATAAAAACTGCAATTCGTATAAAAAAGGATCTACTATCTTCCACGAAGGAAACAGAATCCATCATGTCTATTGCATTAATTCCGGAATAATTAAAATGTTTAAAACCGGAATTGAAGGTAAAGAGCAAATTGTGTCCTTTGCAAAAGCCGGAGATATTATTGGATACCGATCTATTTTGAGCCATGAATCAGCATGTACTACCGCTAAAGCTATTGAAGACGTTGTGGTTTGCGCTATTTCGGCCGAAAAAATGTTTGATTTGATTGAGCATAATTCCAAATTTTCGATGGAACTCATGCAACTTGCCTGCAAAGAACTGGGCGAAGCCAACCAGTTTTTGACCGACATTGCCCAAAAATCGGTACGTGAACGGTTGGCTGAAGTACTTGTTAAATTGAAAGAATCATTTAGTGTAGATGCTGACGGTTTTTTAAATATCTCCCTTACCCGCGAAGAAATTGCAAGTTTGGTGGGAACAGCCACAGAATCTGTCATCAGGTTACTTTCCGAATTTAAATCAGATAAGTTTATTGATATCAACGGGCGCAAAATCCGCATTTTAAATGAAGAACGGTTGCGTAAACTAAGCAGCTATTACTAATGATTCGTTATATTTTACTTGCATTAATCTTGTTGGTTGTACTTAATTTTTATTTAATGTACGTAATCGACAATTCTACCTTAACTC
>JAIFNJ010000168.1 GCA_020047835.1 Bacteroidota bacterium | reverse complement strand
ATTCCTACAATTTTAAAAAATACTCTTTTACTGAAAAAGACAATACGCCACTTTCTCATTTAGAATTTAGCGATATGATTGTGGATATTGACAATAATTTCTGGTTAGGTACCAAACATGGCCTCTATCTTTATAATAACGACCAAGATAACTTTGAGAAAATTAAATTTGGCTCTGAAAATGAAATAAGTCCGATAGCAGCCCTATGTAGTTGTAAGGATGGAACCATTTTAACGGTAATAGCAGATACCTTATTTAAATTTAAACTTGGTTCAAAAATTAATTCTAAAATTAAATTGCCTCAAAATAGTGTCAATAATGTTTTTGAGTCCTCCAATGGAACTATTTACGTTTCCTTTAATAACAACGGGGTTTATGAAATATCGAATTTTCAAAATATAAAACAGATAATTTCTCCTTTTTCTGAGTCAATTCAAGTAACTTTTTTTACAGATAGCTTAATATATTTGGCATATGAAAATACAGGGTTATATGTGTATACCCTTAGCGGCGAATTTGTTGAAAAAATGACGGTTGAAAATGGAATGCTTAGTCATAATAAAATAAATTCGGTTTTTAAAGCCAGCGATGGTGCATTATGGGTAGGCACTTACAATGGCCTTGACATTAAACAACGAAATGGTACCATTTCGCATTACCAACATCGAGAAGATGAACCCCACTCGCTTCCCAGCAATTCTGTTTATTATGTTTATGAGGATAACCATCAGAATTATTGGGTAGGTACCTGGTCGGGAGGTTTATCTTATCATAACCGTTTCGATAATAATTTTATACATGTGAAACATCAACCTGGAATTAACTCAATTAGTGATAATTATATTAATTGTTTTATTGAAGATGCAAATAATAATTTATGGATTGGAACCGAACGAGGGGGGTTAAATAAATATAACCCAAAAACAAAGACTTATACATACATTCAACTGGATAAAAATTATTTAAAACAATCTAATATTAAATCATTTGTTACTTCTAATTCTGGAGATTTGTATGTAGGAACTTTCATGGATGGGTTTTACAAAATTGACAAAAATGGAACTATTTCTTCAAACCGAAATCAGCTATCGCAAAAATTAGATGCTCAAGTTTATGCTATGACTTTGTCAAAAGAAGGTATTTGGTTAGGTAATTTTGAATCCGGATTACATTTATTAGATCTTGATAGTAATAAAATTAAGCAAACCTATTCTTCAGTAAGCGATTCCTCAGGCTTATCCTCCTATCACGTAACGTCATTGATAGAAGATGGTGGAGATCTCTGGATAGGAACAACAAACGGATTAAATTTAAAACCCGCTGGGAAAAACTATTTTAAGAAATATTTTTTTGATAAAAATAATCCCGCCTCAATAAGTAGCGACCAAATTGTTAGCCTTGCTGCAGATATTGAAGGAAATATATGGATTGGAACTCGGTCAGGAGGTATTAATAAATACATTGCTTCTGAAGATAAATTTATAAACTATTCAACCAAAGATGGTTTAGCGGGCGATGATGCTAATGGAATATTGTGTGATGATTTTGGCTATTTATGGATTAGCACTGAAAATGGAATATCTATGCTTGATATTTCAAGTGGCTCAATTATAAACTATAATATAACCGATGACTTACAAGGAAATCAATTTAATCGCAATGCAGCTTACAAAGGTAATGACGGTAAATTATATTTTGGTGGCACAAATGGATATACCATAATTGACCCCTCAAAAATTCGATTAAATCCAATTGAACCCAATCCTATTTTAACCCAATTAAAAATCAATAATTCCATTATTAATTCTGAATCAGCCAAATCTCCATTAAAAAAATCGATTAACGAAACAAATGAAATTACACTAAATTACCACCAAACATCCATATCACTTGACTTTATTGCTGGAAATTATTTAAATCCTACTAAAAACCGATATGCCTACCGTTTGGTAGGTTTTGATAATACCTGGCAACTTACAAACCAAAACAATGTGACTTTTAACAATTTAAAACCAGGGGACTACACTTTTGAACTTAAGGCTTCAAATAATGATGGGGTTTGGAATAAAATACCCAAAACACTTCTAATTCATATTAATCCACCGTGGTGGCAATCAAAATTAGCTTACTTTCTGTATACACTTTTTCTAATATCCATTTTTTGGTTGATTCGGTATATGATTGTTACCAGGGAACGTATGCAAAGTGATATTAAACTGGAAAAATTAAAAAGAGAGAATGATGAAAAAATACATGCCCTTAAACTACAATTTTTTACAAATATTTCACATGAATTTAAGACTCCACTAACCCTCATACTCTCGCCACTTAATAGAATTATAAACCAAGAAGATATTGATGAAGATGTAAAAAATGACCTAAGACTTGCTGAAAAAAATGCCATAAGGCTAAAAAAACTTGTTAATCAATTTATCGAATTAAGAAAAATTGATAAAGCAGTTTTGAATCTTTATCTCTCTGAAGTGGAAATTGTTTCGTTTACTGAAGATATTTTTAATTGCTTCAAAGAATTAGCTATTAATAAACAAATTGATTATGATTTTGATCAGCAGATTGAACCTCTTAAAATTCTGATTGATGCCGAAAAAATAGATAAGGCAATTTTTAACATATTATCAAATGCCTTTAAATACACCTCTCCCGAAGGACAAATTTACATGACCATAAAAATGGGTGAAGTAAATTTTCCAAAAGATTGGAAAACATTTAGATTAGGAGAAACTATAAATGAAAAATCAATTAAAATTGTGATTTCAGATAGTGGAAAAGGCATTCATGAAAATGATTTATCGAATATCTATGAACGTTTTTTCATGTCTAGTCTAACAGGCTATCACTCTGGGAGTGGCATTGGACTTTCGTTAACAAAAGAATATCTTTTGTTGCACAAATGTGCACTAACTGTTGCAAGCAAACCTGGTGAGGGCAGTATTTTTAAAATTGAAATTCCCGTTAAAAACAATGAGCTTTTAAACGAACCTTATGTAAAATTAATGGGGCAAACCATCGAACCCTTATTGCTTAGTAATAAAGAATCTATAATTGACCAAAATCTTATCGAAAGTCCAAAAAGAAAGCATGTTGAAACGAATAAAGATTTGCCTTTAATACTTGTAATTGAAGATAATATTGAATTAAAAGATTATATCGTTTCAATACTTGAAAAAAACTACAGAGTAATATCAGCTGTCAATGGTGATGAAGGGTATTTAATGGCTACAAAATTTTTCCCCGACATTATTGTTTCAGATGTAATGATGCCTGGAATGAATGGTCTTGAATTATGCAAAAAACTAAAAACTGAACTGTTAACCAGCCACATTCCAATAATACTATTAACGGCACTTGCCGAAGATGAACATAAAATAAGAGGCCTTGAAACAGGAGCTGATGCCTTCATAGCCAAACCATTTGATATGCAGATGCTTATTATTCAAATAAATAACCTGATAGAAGTACGAAAAAAATTAAGAATTTCAATAGGTGATGTTAATGGACCAACAAATAAAAAGGAAGCATTGTCATCGCTTGATTCAGCATTACTGAAAAAAGCTAAAAAATATATTGAGGATAATATTATAAATCCCGATATCTCTACAACCGATTTATCTGATGTTCTGGCTATGAGTAGGACTAATTTGCACCGTAAGCTAAAGTCATTAACGGGTCAATCGGCAACCCAATTCATTAAAATAATCAGGCTTAATAAAGCAATTGAATTAATTGATAGTGGTAATCACTCCATGGAAGATGTTTGCTTTTCTTCGGGTTTTAACTCTACCTCTTATTTTAGCAAATGCTTTAAAGAAGTCTATAAAATGAGCCCAAGCGATTATAAAAATAGTCGATTTTTAAAAGGGTAAAAAAACCAGCCTTTTTTGATTTAAACTCAAAAAAGGCTGGTACAATCATTTAATCAAAGCATAAAAATTAATCTCACTATTTAATACAAAACTATAACTCCAAAAAAGAGGCTTCAATAGATTCTGATTTTACCGATACTATGGCGTTTTGTCTGAGCATTTTAATTTTAATGAGGGCTCTACCATTGTAAAGTTGTATTTTTCGTGATCCATCCCACGTTCCTAAATTATCAATAAGAATTCCATCACCTGTTGCTCCAAACTCAACCAATTCCTTGCCATCCGGACAAAAAACACCCTTTGCATCGTAAATTTTGGCACAAACCGTAACGGTGTCACCAGTCCTTGCTATTTCTTCTAATATAAGTTTTGATGGTGAATCCCATTGTGCCGTTTGATAGTAAAAGGATATTTCATCGGTAACAATAGCTTTACCTTGCTTGGCTATAACCTTAGCTTGATTTTCACCCTCTAAAAACTGCACTTTCCATCGCAATCCCGTAGCCGGAAAATCCTGGCTGTTTCTTTTTCGCGTTCCAAGACTTTTGCCGTTAAGAAAAAGTTCCACTTCCGAACAGTTTGAATAAACCTTTATTAGCTTATCCTCACCTAAATTGCCCCAACGGGTTTCCCAAGTATGTCCGTATATATGAGCCATTGGCTTTTTAGTCCAATACGATTGAAAAACATAGTAGGATTCTTTTGGAGTTAAGTCTCGTTGCACCACACCTTTTTGATTTACATAAGGCACTGGATTTTCGGGACGCAAAGGGGTCGAAAAATCTTTAAAAGGCCAATATGCAGTTCCCGTTAGCCAATCCATGGTTTCCTGTTCTTTTAAGTGCCAATCAATGAGGTAGCAAGCGTATGTTTCCGACCAATCACCATCTTTTGACACACGTGCATCGCCACCAGTTAAGAGAAAATCCCCATCACGTTCGTCAGCTCCGGTATTTGAAATTGAAGCCAGTCCTTTATCCGGATCTTCGGAATGCCTTCCTGCATGATGATCTGCCCCCCATTCAACATGTAAAAAATGATTGACGGTCATTGCTTCTTCATAACTAACTTCTTTGTACTTTGTATAAACACCCCGATACCAACCTGCCCATATCGATGGTGAGTAGACATCAACTATATCTTTACAAAAATCACAGCGCCGTATCGATGTTTTTCGATTGGCATCAAGTTTGTGTGCCAAATCATTTAACTCAGACATAAATTCTCGAATTTTTTCTTTATCAAATTCATCAAAATCACCCGGCCAATCATTTTCATTTCCTAGTCCCCATAAAATTACCGAGGTATGATTATAATGCTGGTTTATCATATTGGTAAGCATTCTTCGGGCTTGGTCTTTATAAACATCGCCACCAATTCCCCCACGACACCAGGGAATTTCCTCCCAGACTAAAATACCAAGCTCATCACATAAATCAAGAACAATTCGCGACTGCTGATAATGGCCCAAACGAATAAAATTGATGCCTATATCTTTCATCATCTCCATCTCTTTTCTGATAAGCTGTTCAGGCATGGCAGCTGCA
>JAIFNJ010000100.1 GCA_020047835.1 Bacteroidota bacterium | reverse complement strand
AACAGAATGACCACATCATTTCCTTATTCCCTCCATGTCTCTCCATTTCTCCGTGGTTTTCTTTCTAATTTAACACACCCTTGTATCCTCCCGGCACACGTCTCACATCTCTTATCTCACATCTAATTTCCCCAAAAAGTTATCAACAATGGTGCAAAAAAGTGCAGCAAAGTGGGTAAATGTGGTAATTATTTCTTTATTTTACCCTTTAATAATTGTTTTTTCTATGACCAATTTTATAGGCGATCATCCATGCAAGCTCGATGGGAAAGGACGAATACTTTTCCCTGCTGCCCTCAAGAGGCAATTGGTGGGCGATGACGCGCGTTTTGTGGTCAAAAAAGATTTATTTGAAAACTGCCTGGTAATTTACACCATGCAGGAATGGGAACGCCAAAACGGAATCATCCGTTCCAAAATAAACACCTTCAACAAAGAACACAACGCCTTTTTACGCGGGTTCTACCGCGGCACCGCCGAAGTAGAGCTCGACAGCAGCAATCGCTTGCTGGTGCCCAAACGGCTGCTCGATTTAGTGGGCATCGATAAAGACGTAGTATTGGCTGGACAGGATGCAAAAATTGAATTGTGGCCGAAAGAGGTGTATGAGGGAATAGCCAATAACGAAACTGAGTTTGCCGCTTTGGCCGAAAAGATAATGCAGGGACCCATTAACGATGAGGCCTGATGGAAACGTATCACACACCGGTTTTACTGGAACAGAGCATCGAAGGCCTTTCAATAAAACCTGACGGCATATATGTCGATTGCACTTTTGGTGGTGGCGGCCATTCCCGGGCCATTCTCAACAAACTAACTTCCGGAAAACTTATAGCTTTTGATCAGGATGCCGATGCATTGGCCAATCATCCGAACGATGACCGGCTGTTACTGATTCAAGGAAATTTCCGCTACCTGCGGAATTTTTTGCGGTATCACCACATTGAAACCGTGGATGGTATTTTGGCCGATTTGGGTGTTTCCTCGCACCATTTCGATGACGAAACCCGTGGTTTTTCATTCCGCTTTGATGCTCCGCTCGATATGCGCATGAACCAGATGGGAACCCTTACGGCACAAAAAGTTTTGAATGAATATCCGATTCCGGAATTAAAATCAATTTTCCGATTGTACGGCGAACTGAATGAAGCAGGACGCATTGGGTCGTTGATTGAACGCTACCGGAGCCAACAGCCCATTGAAACCGTGGCGCAGTTTAAAGAGGTATTAGAACCCATGCTGCCTCCAAGGGCAGAAGCAAAAATATTGGCAAAAATATTCCAGGCGTTGCGTATCGAGGTTAACCAGGAAATGGAGGCCTTAAAAGAGTTGCTGGTGCAGTCAGTGCCAGTGCTTAAAAAAGGTGGGCGCCTGGTGGTGCTCACCTATCATTCATTGGAAGACCGGTTGGTAAAAAACTACATCAAAAACGGAATGTTCGATGGCGAACCGGTGAAAGATTTGTACGGGAACTTTTCGGTGCCTTTTAGTCCGATTAACCGGAAAATAATTATTCCCGACGATCAAGAAATTGAGCGGAACAGCCGCGCACGCAGTGCTAAATTAAGAATTGCAGAACGAAATTAATTATGGCAGAAGAAAAAAAAGGTTGGAAACTTTTTGGCAATTCCAGTGATGGACGACCATCGCTGAAATCGTTGCTCGATGGCAGCATACTTACCAAAGATGCCGTATTGGACCAGATGCCTTATGTGGTTTTTATCACTTTTATTGCGGTATTATATATTGGTAACCGATACCATGCCGAAAAAATATTGCGCCAAACAAAAGAATCTTACACTGAACTGAAAGAGATGCGGGCTGAGTCAATCACGGCAGCATCAAAACTAATGAATATGAGTAAACAATCGGTGGTAGCCCGAATGGTTAAGCAAAAAGGATTGGAACTCAAAGAATCGGTTAAACCGCCTAAAAAATTATTGGTAGATAGCGATGAGTGAAAACAACACGAGAAAGGAAATAGTTACCCGCATGGGTATTGTTTACGTTGCAGTAGTGCTTTTTGGCTTTATTGTAGTGGCTCGTATTGTTTATTTGCAGGTAGTAGAACACGACCGGTGGATTAGTGCCAACACAATCAGCCTGAAAGATATTACCATTGAACCCGATCGCGGCGATATATGTGCTGCCGATGGGCGCGTGCTGGCCACTTCGGTTCCCTATTATGAAGTGCGCTGGGACACCCGCTGCGAATCGGTAACCCGGGATGTTTTCAACAGAAATATTGATTCGCTGGCGTATGGATTGTCACGCCTTTTTGGCGATAAAACAGCGCAGGGATATAAAAATGCCTTGATAAGCGCCCGCCACCGCGGTGAACGCTTTTTTTTGATTCGGCGCAGGGTGGATTATGTGCATCTGAAAAAATTAAAAACACTGGCCATTTTTAACCGCGGACAGTTTAAAGGGGGTTTGATAATAATTCAGGAAAACCGACGCATTCAGCCATTTACCGGCTTGGCCACGCGAACCATCGGATACGAGGGAAAAGGTGGAACCCGTGTTGGAATTGAAGGAGCTTTTGATGAAGTGCTGCGCGGCGAGAAGGGGGTTCGGCTGGAACAGCGAATAGCCGGAAACTATTGGATGCCCGTTAGCGATGGCAATGAGGTAGAGCCGCGCAATGGATTGGATGTGATTACTACGTTGGATATTAATTTACAGGATGTTGCCCACGATGCCTTATACAATCAATTGCGGAAACATGCGGCCAGTCACGGAGTAGCTGTTTTAATGGAAGTGAAAACCGGCGACATCAAAGCCATTGTAAACCTTACCAAAGAGGGCGACGGATATTATTCTGAACAGTTCAATTATGCCGTTGGAGAGCGCACAGAACCTGGCTCAACCTTTAAATTGGCGTCGCTTATGGTGGCCTTGGAAGATGGTTTGATAGATTTGGACGATATGGTGGAAACCGGCAAAGGCACCGTGAAATACCACGATATTGTGGTTCGGGATACCAAAGAAGACGGTTTAGGCCGGATTTCAGTTCAACAAGTATTTGAAAATTCATCGAATGTTGGAGTGACCAAGCTGATTACCAAGAATTATAAAGGCAAAGAAGAGAAATTTGTGAAAGGCCTGAAAAGGATGTCACTGACTGAACCCTTGGATATGGATATTAAAGGGGAACGCCCGCCTTACATTAAATTTCCGGATGATAAATTGTGGTCGGGGGTATCGTTACCTCAAATGAGCTATGGGTATGAAGTGGAACAAACCCCGTTGCAGATACTCACTTTTTACAATGCTGTGGCCAACGACGGTAAAATGATGAAACCCCGCTTTGTAAAGGCTATTACTGAGCATGGCGATGTGGTGGAATCCTTTAGTACAAAGGTTATTAATCCTTCCATTTGCTCACGCTCCACCATTAAAAAAGCAAAAAAAATGTTGGAAGGTGTGGTTGAAAATGGTACAGCACAAAACCTGAGAAACTCGAATTACAAAATTGCCGGCAAAACAGGTACCGCTCAAATTGCCAATAAAAAATACGGATACAAAACAAATGCTCAGTTAAGCTATCAGGCTTCGTTTGTGGGATACTTTCCGGCGGAAAACCCAAAATACAGTTGCATTGTGGTGGTAAATGCTCCATCGAGTGGGGTGTATTATGGCAATTTGGTTGCCGGACAGGTTTTTAAAGAAATATCGGATAAAGTATATGCTACCAGTTTTGATTTGCATGAAGAGATGCAATTGGCAAAAAATGTAAAACAAAGCATTCCATATACCCGCAAAGGGTTCCGCCCTGAATTAGAGGAGGTACTGGATGAATTGGATATTCCTTACGAAGATTTGGGTGTGAATTCTGATTGGGTGACCACCCAAAAAAGAGAAACAACCATACGCTTCAATAACCGGTATATTACCGATAACATAGTACCCGATGTAAAAGGCATGGGAGCAAAAGATGCCCTGTTTGTACTTGAAAATCTAGGCCTCGATGTAATTATGCAAGGCCGTGGGGCAGTGAGTTCGCAATCATTAAATCCTGGCTCCAGAATCAACCGGGGCGATAGAATCTATATAAAATTGACGTAGTGAAAAAGTTGCTCGACATAACAAAAGGAATATCCGTGCTTTCAATGGTTGGGAACCAAAATCCAGCTATTGGAGCCATTCAGTTCGATTCACGGATTGTTCAACAAAACGATATTTTTGTTGCCGTGAAAGGCTTTCAAGCCGATGGGCATCAGTTTATTGAAAAAGCCATCCAGAAAGGTGCTTCGGTAATTGTATGCGAAACAATGCCCGAGGTTTTTTCGAAAGAAATTACGTATTTACAAGTAGATGATTCCGCCTTTGCATTGGGAAAAATGGCGTCCAATTTTTTCGATAACCCATCGGAGAAATTGAAATTGATTGGAATAACCGGCACTAACGGCAAAACAACTACGGTAACCTTACTCCATCAGCTATTTATAAAATTGGGCTACAAGGCCGGTTTGTTATCAACCATCAGAAACTGCATAAACAACCAGGTGGTTGAAGCAACCCATACCACTCCTGATCCGGTGCAGCTCAATTCGTTATTGGCTGAGATGGTGGAATGTGGTTGTGACTTTTGCTTTATGGAAGTGAGCTCGCACGCGGCACATCAAAAACGGATTGCTGGGCTAAAGTTCAGTGGGGCTGTTTTCAGCAACATTACTCAGGACCATTTAGATTACCATAAAACATTCGCAGAATACATCAAAGCTAAAAAGCTGTTTTTTGACGGCTTGCCATCCGATGCGTTTTCGCTGGTTAATACCGACGATAAAAATGGGTTGGTGATGCAACAAAACACCCAATCGGCAAAATATACCTATGCCCTGAAAAGCATGGCAAATTTCAAGGGCAAAGTATTGGAATCGCACCTGGATGGAATGTTGGTTGCATTTGATAATACCGAGATTTGGACCCAATTTATTGGAGGTTTTAACGCCTACAATTTGTTAGCGGTTTATTCCGTGGCCCTGCTTTTAAAACAAGACCGGTTGGAAGTAATTCAGGCGCTCAGCAGTTTGCAGCCTGTTGATGGAAGGTTTCAGTATATTAAATCAAAATCGGGCAAGCTGGCCATTGTTGACTATGCACACACCCCCGATGCACTGGAAAATGTGTTGAATACCATCCGCGAAATCCGCGAAAGTGATAATAAAATTATTTCAGTTATTGGTGCCGGTGGTAACCGCGACAAAACCAAACGCCCGCTGATGGCTGCTATTACCGCCAAATTGAGCGACCACGTGATTCTCACTTCCGACAATCCGCGGCACGAAAAACCCGAAGATATTATTGACGACATGCAAGTGGGTGTTTTGCCTCCTTATAACAAAAAAGTATTGGTGGTTACACAGCGCAAAGAAGCGATTAAAGTGGCCTGCATGTTGGCTCATCCGGGCGATATTATTCTGGTAGCAG
>JAIFNJ010000022.1 GCA_020047835.1 Bacteroidota bacterium | reverse complement strand
TGATTTGGAAACTTTTTTAAATTGCAATCGCGGCATTGAATCTCAATAGCTATAGGAATATTTTGACTGAACGAATTAAAAAAGCCAAGCACAAGAATTGTTAAGCAAGGTATAATTGTTTGTATTTTTTTTTCTTTCAATAATCCGATCATTTTAATATATGGGTATGAAAAGTTGTAAAAACCTACATTAGGATATTGGTTTTAATATGCCCTGATGCAACAGTAATATACTATTTTTCAGGTAACCAAACACCTTTATTGGTTCATGAATCCTTGATTTTTAAGTGTTTGCAAAAATGAATTAGAAAAGATAACATTATCACTTTTTTTATACCGTTTTTCAGTAAAAATTTGTGCCAGATTATCTGTTTTATTTTCTTCAATTAGTTTTTTTGTAATTGGTAGAGCCTCTTTGTCGGCATACATTTCTTCAATGCTACTCGTTGTGTAAGGCTGATATTTTTCGTAATGCACTATGGCATTAAGTGGCAATCTATCGGTCAAATCTGGATTCTCATTAGGGTAACCTAAAACTACTGAAGTCACCGGAACAACTCCTGCCGGTAAATTGAGTATATCAATTATTTTATCAGCATTATAGGTTGTGGTGCCTAAATAACAAATTCCAAGTCCATTATTCTCCGCTTCAATACAAACATTCTGACTTGCAAGCAACGCATCAATCGAGGCATTATAGAACCATAAAAAATTGTCATATCCGGGAACAGTATTGCGTTGCTGACACCATTGATTAAAACGGTTTATGTCGGCACAAAAAGTTAGGTGAACAGGAGCTTCCAATACCATATTCTGTTTGAAATGAATTTCCCAAAGTTGTTTCCGAATCAATGCATCGGTAGTTACAATAATACTGTACACTTGCATATTTCCGGTATTTGAAGCACGCGTTCCAGCGCTCAATATTTTTTCTAATAGGGCAGCATCAATGGGCGTGCTTTTGTATTTTCGTATGGAGCGGTGATTAAAAAGTGTATTCATTTGTTTTTTTATTGCAAAGGTAACCCCCTTTCGTGGAATAAAAAATCTAGATTATCAGTGGATACATTAAATTAAAGGTTACATTTCAGGTTTTTAAATGAAAATTATTCATCTTTGACGTCGATTTTTATTACTGATGTTTTTCCATTTCAATTAAATTTATGATGCGATTCATTGAGCGTTTTTTCGGAAATATTGAGTGGCTATTGGTTTCACTTTTTCTGCTGACTTTGCCATTTATTTATACTACCCAATTGCTTGATCCGGTTCTATATTCGAGATTCTTGGCACTTACAGTTTTTATTTTACTGCTTACCCTTGCGTTTTCAATCCGGTTGTTTTCAAATAAAGTTACGTTCTGTTTCACAAAAGTTGATAAAATAATATTTGGTTCTGCGTTGGCTTACCTATTCATCAACGTTATATCATCGTTTGGTGTTATTAATTACAAAGAAGCACTTTTCCATTTAACAAAAGAAACTTCTTATATTTTGCTATTTTTTTATTTATACCAATTGCTAAGGAATAATTCTAAAGGAAAGGATGTCTTAATTAAGTCGGTACTTATTATGGCTGCCTTTTATTTAGCTATTGGATTTGTGCAACTATGGCGATCGGATTTTACTCAGTTTAATGCCGCAACCGACAATTATGGATATTATTTTAGGCAAGCAATTGGTCATGTTTTATCCACCTTGGCAAACGTGCTCCTATTTGCATCGTTTCTATTTATAAGTTTGCCCTTTTCAATTTATGGAGTTATTGTTTATCGAAAGTTTTGGCGAATATTTTCAGCCTTGGTGTTGGTTTCTGCCTTATTTTTTATTTTTATTTTGGCTTCAAAAGGAATTTGGGGCGCAACAGCATTGGCAATTTTTATAGGAGCTCTTTTACTTTATTTTTATTTATTTGTGTTAATGCCCAAACAAAGGGGCGTTTCCTTAAGCAAATCAATGAAAATGATTCTTTTATTGGTTCCAATTACCATTTTGGTTTCGGGTTATTTTATTGTTCAAAAATCTGATATCAAATTAGTAAAAATGGTTTCTGATAAAATATCGCAAGTAGTGGATGCAGAAACAACCTTGCAGCAAGACTATGGAGCACCTATGCCAACATCTACTCAAACCAGAGTATATGTATGGGAAAATACTATAAAGCTAGTAAAGGAGCATCCAGTTTTTGGAATTGGAGGTGGGCAGTGGTGGATTGAATATCCAAAATATGGCCTCGACCGGTTTGAACATGATATTAGGAATGGAACCATGCTTTTTCAGAGACCTCACAATGATTTTCTTTGGATACTTTCTGAAAATGGGATCATGGGTTTTTTCTTTTATATGATTATTTATGTAGGAATACTTGTAGTGGCTCTTTATAATTTTCTAAAACAAAATGAGTGGCCGGTTAGAATCTTTTCGGCATTGGCTTTTGCATTTTTAATCGGATTCATGGTTGATATGTTTGTTTCTTTTCCCCGCGAACGGGTAACTCATAATTCCATGTTGGCAATTCTCTTCGCTTTAGTATTATTGTTAGTGCCTTCTGACGAAAAATCACAAAAACGAATTCCATCAAAATTTTATAAAATAGCTCTTATATTTTTCATGCTCATTCTTACTTCTTTAAATGTATGGGCTGCTAAGCAGTATTTTTCAGGTGAAAAAGCAGCCAGGGCAATAAAATATGGCATTAAAACAAAGAATTTTAATTTAACGTATAGAGCGGCTCGCAGCGTGCAAAACACGCTATATACCTTAGATAATTTTACAACTCCCATGAAATATTATGAGGGTGTTGCTTTAACTTCTTTAAAAAACCTTGAAGAGGCAAAACAAACATTTTTAGAGGCCTATAAAATAAATCCGTATCACTTACAAGTTATTAATAATTTGGCTACCTGCTATGATTTAACCGGTGATAAGCAAACGGCATTAAAGTATTATCAACTGGCGTTAGATATATCTCCGAGATATAAAGAAGCATTGATTAATAAATCGATAGTTCATTATAATTTGAATGAATTTGATAAAGCAATGGAGTATATTTTGCAAATTCCGGCTAATGAAAAAAATCCCGATAAGTTTGAAGCCACCATGCTAACAATATGTAAAAGGAAAGCAATTACTTTAGTAGAAAAGTGTGATGAGCAGAAATTTAAAAATTGGATAAGTGACCCGAACAAAGTTAAAGCTACTTTTGTTAAAGTTCAAAAAGAAAAAGCTAACTTTGATGTAATTTTATTGCAAGAGCTAGCGAAATAGTTTTATTTAAAATTTTATTTTCATAATTTTATCGCGATATTGGAGTGCACAAATGGTTAAAATGATTAAAATTTAAACGCATGAAAAAATTTATTATCCTAATGGTTATAGCTTTGTTTGGAATTGTTTTGCTTAATTCATGTAAAACAGCCGATTGTCCAGCCTATTCGCAAGCCAGTCCCACAGAGGTAGAACAAACAGCCTAACTAGATTTTACGATTTGTTAAATTGAACCTCTTTGATTGGAGGTTTATTTTTTTTATGAAGTATGTATTTCTCTTTCTGTGTTTGTGTGTATTGTTTCTAACTGTTAATGCTCAAGGAGATATATCTGACGAAAAGAAAGCATTAATAAGAAATGAACACTCCTTTGATATTCTCCTAAATAGCAATGGATGGGGATTCGGATATTCCTATGGCAAGATGAAAAATATTCATCGAAAGAATCTGTATACCATAGAATTGGTTTCCATTAAAGATCAAAAAGAAAAAAAATTTACTTCCCATCCCGATTATCGTCGTTTTGTTTTTGGCAAGCAAAATGATTTCCTCAATTTCCGTTTTGGATATGGCAATTTAATTACCCTTTATGATAAAAAGGATAAAGGAGGCATTGAAATCAGGTGGTTTTATCAATTGGGTCCAGTTCTTGGTGTTCTTAAACCCGTTTATTATTATACTGAAAATACCACCTTGCCAGGGACTGATCCGGTCCGTATTGAAAATTTTGAGAGTTTAATACGCAAGGGATCAACCATTTTGGGTGGAGCAAGCTATTTTAAAGGATTTGATGAGCTATCGGTACTTCCCGGTTTATATGCCAAGATTGGTGGCAGTTTTGAATTTAGCAAAAGTGACTTAATAATCAATGCGTTAGAATGTGGTATTACCTTTGATTGTTATCCCAAAAAAGTAGAAATAATGGCAAACAATCAAAACAAATTTTACTTCCTAGCTATTTTCATTAGCTATCGGTTTGGTCGAATTTATAACCCACACGCTAAAAAGGAAACAGGATTAAAAAAATAATAATGCAGTTTTTATGCTGCTAAATAGGTTTATCAATTGTAGATGCTAATCATGTGGCTTTTATAGTTAATTTATTTTTCTTTATCTTGCTTGCCTTAATTTTATTAGAAACAATTGAAGATTGAAAATACAACATCATGAAAAACAAATACTTATATTTTAGTTTGTCTATTATCACGGTGGCAGGAATTATATTCTTTCTATCATCTGCTAAGGAGACTGTTCGGAGCTTTGAATCCAGAAGTTATCAGAACAAAATTGCTTATGGTGCGCAAGGAGCTTTTGACTTTATAATGAACATTAGGGCAAATCAGGAAACAAAAACCATTGATATTGCTGATGTTAAGAGGGCTCAGAATCAACTTCAAGAAATCTCAAATAGAAAGAGTGCGGTTGATGCTTGGGTTTACAGAGGCCCCGACAATGTTGGTGGCCGAACCAGAGCACTATTAATTGACAAAGAAAATTCAAACTTGATGTTTGCCGGAGGAGTAGCTGGAGGACTTTGGAAATCTACCTCTGCCGGACAATATTGGGAGTCCGTTCAATATTATGGAGCTACCCCTGAAGATTTCGCAAATTTGGCAGTAGTTTCAATTTGTCAAACTGCGAACGGTGATATCTATTTTGGCACCGGTG
Source organism: Bacteroidota bacterium (assembly GCA_020047835.1). Classification (GTDB taxonomy): domain Bacteria; phylum Bacteroidota; class Bacteroidia; order Bacteroidales; family SZUA-534; genus GWE2-40-63. The sequence goes on along the minus strand of JAIFNJ010000022.1, from coordinate 501 downwards.
AAGGTTTTATTGGAAACCATGGAACAAATATTGCTACACCTATGATTTTAGGTGCCGGAATATGGAAATCAACAGATCGCGGGCAATCTTTTTCAAAAATTGCTTCAACAGATCCGCTAGTAAATGACGCGTTCATATTGGTTAATAAAATGGCGGCTGATCCTAGCAACTCCAATTTAATTTATGCAGCAACTTATAAAGGGTTAAAAGTTTCCAGCGATGGCGGTAATACTTGGAATCCGGCTCCATTGGAATTAAGCATTTATAATAACAGCACATCAACGGATGTTAAAATGGCTACCGATGGGTCTGTTATTGCTAGCATTGGAGAACACTGTTTTGTAAAAAAAGCAGGTTCCGATGTTTTCTTGGATAAGTCAGGTACAGATAATATAGAAGACCCTGAATCAGGACATTTAATAACCACTTCCGACGTTGGTCGAATGGAGTTTGCTTATTCCCCACAAGATCCTCTCACTGTTTATTGTGCTGTGTCAACTA
>JAIFNJ010000187.1 GCA_020047835.1 Bacteroidota bacterium | reverse complement strand
ATTACAGTAAAACCACTCGATAATTTTCATGAATTTTCAATTAAAGACAATGGCGTAGGCATAAGTTCCGATATTCAAAAGAATTTATTTACCAATCAAAACATGCATAGTTCCTCGGGAACTCATCATGAAAAAGGAAGTGGTCTTGGATTGATACTTTGCAAGGAATTTGTTGAGCAAAATGGCGGTTCCATAAGGGGAGAAAGCATTCCAAACATGGGCAGCATATTTATCTTTACCCTAAAAGCCAATCCCGATTAAACCGTTCTCAATGGTATGGCATTTTGCTGAACCCATTTCTGAATAAGGATAATAAGCCTTCTATATTCAAAATTTAGTTTTACTTTTAATCCCATTAAACCAAAAATAATTAAATCATGAAAAAAATCCTATTATTCCTTTTAGGAATACTGCTTAGCGTCTGTATTTATTCGCAAGAGAATCCATTGTTGGTTGAAAAGTATGAACTCGCAAATGGGCTTACCGTTTATTTGAATGTTGACCACAGCATGCCAACAGTGCAGGGAATGGTAGCTGTTAAAGGAGGTGCCAAACGCGACCCAAAAGATGCTACCGGTATTGCCCATTATTTTGAACACATAATGTTTAAAGGAACCCACGAAATTGGGACTATTAATTATAAGGAAGAAAAATTCTATCTCGACAGTGTGGCGGCGCTTTATGACCAATTGGGTTTAACCAAAGATGAAAAAGCCCGGCTCAGTATTCAAAAAGAAATTAACCGCATTTCAATTAAAGCGGCTGAATATGCTATTCCAAACGAAGTAGATAAAATATTGAATGGTATGGGTGGCACTGGCATAAATGCCGGAACCAGCTTTGAATCCATTGTTTATTTCAATAGTTTTCCATCAAACCAAATAGCCAAGTGGCTTGAAGTCTATAGCCAACGATTCGAAAATCCGGTATTCCGATTATTTCAGTCGGAATTGGAAACGGTTTACGAAGAAAAAAATATGTATGCCGACGACCCCATGAGCCGGATGTTCGAAGTATTTTCAAAGCAGTTTTACCGGAATACACCGTATGGTCAACAAACAATTATAGGAACTACCGAAAGCTTGAAAAACCCATCGTTGAGCAAAATGATGGACTATTTTAATACATATTACGTAGCAAAAAACATGGCCTTAGTGCTATCAGGTGACTTTTCGCCAGAACAGGTGAAACCGCTTATTGAAGAAAAGTTTGGAAAATGGCGTGCCGGAGAAAAACCTGCCGACCTGAACTTAATCGAAAAACCATTTAATGGTGTGGAACGTGTTTCAGGCAGATATACCCCTGTAAAAGTTGGTATCTTAGGCTTTCAAACGGTTCCTAAAAACCATCCCGATGAGTTAGCCTTGGAGTTAATAACCAATTTAATGAGTAACCGATCCGGTACTGGGCTTATTGACCAATTGCGTGACGAAAATAAACTGATGTTTGGTGGCGTTATGAATGACCTGCATACTGAATTGGGAGGTTGCTACGTATTCTTTGTACCCAAAATAATTGGACAATCGTTGAAAAGTGCTGAAGCCGAAGTTACCCAAAAATTAGAGGTGCTAAAAAAAGGGGAGTTTAGCGATGAACTTTTCCGAGGCGTAAAAACCGAAATGAAAAAGCAATACGAAAAACAGCTCGAAGATATGCGCTGGCGTACTTATGCCATTATGGATGCCTATTTATATGGAATAAGCTGGGATGATTATTTGTCGGCTTCGGCCCAAGTTGATAAACTAACAAAAGAACAGGTGGTTGCTATTGCTAATAAATATTTTGGACCTAATTACCTATCGTTCCATTCAAAAATGGGATTCCCGAAAAAAGATAAAATTGAAAAACCACCTTTTAAACCCATTCCAGGGCTGAATGGTGAAAAGAAATCGGAATATGCACAAAAAATTGAGGCCATGCCAACCATAGAAATGGCACCAAAATTTATTGATTTTCAGAAAGATGTATCCGTTTTTGAAATAACAAATGGAGTGAAGGCATTTGTAACCCCAAACCCTATAAACAAAATCTTCTCAATCCGATTGATATTTGGGAAAGGTACCTTTGGCGATCCGCTGGCAGAACAAGCTACCAAAATATTTGAATATGCATCTCCAGAAGGAACCAGTTTAAAAGACTTCAAAAAACAACTGCAATTATTAGGCTGCGATTTTAACACTTACGCCGACCAAAGCACCACCACTTTTACAATCAACGGTTTAGATGATAATTTAGATATGACTCTTGATTTGATGAGTAACTTTATCTACCATTTGACTGTAGAAGAAAGCCATTTGAAAAAATTGGCTGAGGATTTAAAAATGAGCCAAAAATTCGAAGGCAAAGACATCAGTACCACCAGCGATGCATTGAGCGAATATACACTGTATGAAAACGAATCGAAATACTTAGTACGCTATGGCATGAAAGAAGTTCAAAGCCTAAAAGTGGATGAATTGGTTAGTAAAGCGAAAGAAATTACCGGATATCAATTTGAAGTACACTATTGTGGCACGTTATTACCAAAGGATTTTTCAGAACTCTTTATTAAACAATTTGCCATTCCGGCCAACCTTACTCCCACAAAAGGAAAAATTGAGCCCGTTCGCAAGCTTGCCACTGAAAATACCATATTATTTGTAAATGATAAAAAAGCCATTCAAAGCCATATAAATATATTTGTTGAAGGGGATGTTAACCCAAAAGAAACCAGATCGCAACTATATGGGTTCAACGATTATATGGATGGCGGAATGTCATCTATAATTTTCCAGGAAATACGAGAATTCCGTTCACTGGCTTACGGCACTTACGGTTCTTACCAATCATCATTTTATTTCAACAAACCCGGATATTTTAAAGGATGGTTATCGACCCAAGCGGATAAAACCCTTGAAGCAATTGATGTTTACACTTCAATTCTTAAAGAAATGCCCCGTAAACCTGAACGAATTGAGGAAGTAAGAAAAAACCTGACGCTTTCAATCAACGCCCAGCAACCCATGTTCCGTTATAAATCGCAATCGGTTTCAAACTGGATGCAGCAAGGTTACACCCAAGACCCACGCGAATTGAGGTTTCCTGAATATCAAAAAATGGAATTTTCAAGCATCGAAGATTTTTATAAATCAAACGTTCAAGGAAAACCATGGGTAATAGCCGTTGTGGGTAATAAGAAACAAATTAACATGGAGGAACTGAAGAAATATGGAAAAGTTAAAGAGATAAATGCAGAGGAATTGTTTAAGAAATAAATAGCCAAGTCGAATTAATTAAAAAAGCTGGTGAGATTAATTTCACCAGCTTTTTTTTTGTGCTTCAATTGCTATTGGTACGACAACCTAACTTTTATACTATAAACAATTCCCTTCGGGCAGTTAATAGTCAGTTCAGGCATATTTTCAAGTTCGGTTTTTATAAAAGCACCCAATTCAAGATTATTGGAGCTTAAACCCACAATTTTGAGCTGGCAATTCTCATCCACATAAAAATCCAAATAAATGCTGCCATAAAGTGCTTTTTCAATTCTCTGACTAGGATTCCGTAATTCATTTTTTAAATATTCACTGAGCTTTAAGGGCAAATGTGAGTATGTTACTGGTTCAGCACTTAAATTGGAACTTAGAAAAAATGCCAGCATAGCTGCAATTAAAATTGATTTTAACGTTTTCATGATTTCAGGGTTTTAAGGGTTAATGGTAATTTATTGATTATTGATTATTGATTATTGATTATTGATTATTGATTATCATCAGTATTTATAGGCTCTGGTTGCATTACTTGCGGTTCACTTTCAGCTACCAGAAATTCACCTCTTTCTTCTAATACTGCCTGATATAAGGAAGCAAAGGCTGCATTTATCCACATCAAAGCAATTACAAATCCAAAAACAAGTACTATTAAACCGGCAATCATCAAAAAGATAGATACGATATACATCCAAAAGATTCTCCATCCATATCCACGGGTCAATCGCCAGCTTTCCTCAACAGCTTTTACCGGATCTAAATTTTTATCCATTACCAAATAAGGCACAAAAACCAACCGGCAAGCGAAAATTATTCCTGGCACCAATACAAAAACAAATCCGATACCAATAATAGCTACCCTGAGAAGGTTTGCCAATACAACGGTTAAATAGTTATTAAAAACATCAAATATCCGTTTTACATCCACTTCATTTCGTCGAATTGCTTTCAGATATAGAAAGTCAGCACTATAAGAAATAGGCGACATTATAAATATGAAGTATAAGAAGCTGAAGGTGCCAAAAATTGAAGTTAAAAAACTATTATGTTCAGCTCCGCTTAAGGCAGACATAGGAATATATGCTACCCATACTACCAACATAACCAAAAATAAGGTTATAAATTTGTCCCAAAGCACATTCCAGCTATATGTTAATACTGAACCTGCTTTTGCTTTTAATCTGATTTCTTGTGTTTCCATTTTTTTTTGTTTTTAAATTGTTTGAGTTTTAAGGGTTTTTACAAACTGGTGAAATTTTAATTTCGATGTAAAGATATATCGCCAAGCACGGCCAGTCAATCCAACCAAGGTAGTGATTTGTAAAACTCCAACTTCAGTAGTGTAATTTGAAGCATGAATTTATTTCCCAACTTAAGTTTGGTTTCGGTTTTTTATGTACATTTCGGATATGATTCAATTGATTTCCATAATAACTATAATACTCAGTCTGGTACTGGGTTTTTATACCATTGCTCTCTTGCAAATAGCACGCAACAGAAATGCGGCTCTCTTTTTAAATAGCTATTTCTATTATCAAATTCTTACCTTTCTATTTGGAATATATGGGATACTTGGAAATCTCTTAATTCGAGAAATCCTACCAAAGTTTGATGTAAATTTTTCGGGAATTGAAATTGCAGCCCAACTTTTTCCATTTATTGGTCTTCCTTTTTTGATTGCAGCCTGGTATATGAAACTAAAAATGGCCGCTGAATTATGTCAAAAGAAAACGCACCCATTCATCCCTTTTATATACTTTGCTTTGACCACCTTAGCTTTTTTAGGATATGGATTAGCTATTAAAAAAATACCAGAACTAAAATTAGAGTCACACAAAGACATGCAACAATATATTTTTCTGGGATTTGCAACCATTGAAATGATTGTTGAGGGTTATATTGTAGTTTTTTTATTTGTCCATTCTTTTGGGCAGCAGCAATTGCAAAAAAAATTATTGCTTTCGCGCATTGCACTAATTATAATTGCACTAACCTTATTAAAAGCGGCTTCGCTTTATTTTTCGCAAATACATTTTGCCATTGGGCTTTACTTTATATTGCTCTTTTTTGCTGGTAACCTGCCCATTGTTTTTCTTATTCGGGTTTATCTTGGAAAAAATGAATCAGTCGATTCAGTAATAATAAACATTGAAGAGTCTCTTTTTCAAAAGTTTAAAATAACTCCCCG
>JAIFNJ010000250.1 GCA_020047835.1 Bacteroidota bacterium | reverse complement strand
ATCGCCGGAACGGTTAGCGGTTAATGGCAACCCGGTGGTGGCAAATTTGCGGCAGGTTTTGGAGTGGGTAATCAAAATAAACAAGTAATTGTTTTGTTGTCGAGACGATGCATGCAAGGCCACAACAACAAAATAAATCGTTATATTTAACCCATGCAACACTTTCGCAAAGACCTGCAATACTACAAATTCAGCCTGTATGGGTTTTTCAAGAATCTGCGGTTTTTTGAGCCGTTCCTTATTCTGTTTTTTTTAGATAAAGGGATGAGTTATACCCAAATTGGGATGTTGTATGCTGTGCGCGAAGTGGGAATTAATATTTTGGAAATCCCCACCGGAATTATGGCTGATATAATTGGCCGAAAACGAACTATGCTCATGGCTTTTTCGGCGTATATTATCTCCTTTTCGGTATTTTATATGTTCAGTGGATTTTGGCCATTTATTCTTGCCATGGTCTGTTTTTCTTTTGGAGAGTCGTTTCGCGGAGGAACACATAAGGCCATGATATTTATATATTTGAAAATGAACAATTGGGAAAACCAAAAAGTGGCTTACTATGGACATACACGTTCATGGTCGCAGATGGGTTCGGCATTATCTTCATTGCTGGCAGCGGCCATCGTGCTTATTTCGGGTAATTATCAGGCGGTATTTCTACTCTCCATTTTACCCTATATAGCCGATTTTATTTTGGTTGCCACTTATCCCGAAGAGCTCGATGGCGAAATCCGCAATAACAGCGTATCTGTTTCTACTAAACTTAGAGAGGTTTGGGAGTCAATCCGGTCATCTTTCAAACAACAACCGTTGTTTCGTTTATTCGGCAATTTGGCTCTTTATGGTGGGTTGTTCAAAGCTTCGAAAGATTACCTTCAACCCATTCTGGTGATGGCGGTATTGGCGGTTACCTGGTTTCCCGGAATATCGCCCGAAAACAAATCGACCATCGCCATTGGCATTATTTATTTCATAATCTATTCAATCACGGCCGTTACAACCCGAAATTCCGGTAAAATTACCGCTCAGATAGGAACGTTGGGACGTACCATAAACATTACCCTCGTTTTGGGGGCCTTTATCTCCATTGCCGTAGGACTATTAGTAAAAAATCAGGTTCCCGTAGTTGCTGCCTTCCTTTTCCTGTTCCTCTTTGTGATTGAAAACTTGCGAAAACCGGTAGGTATTTCGGCTGTAGCCGATAACCTTACCCTAAACATTCTAGCTACCGGCCTGTCCACCCAATCGTTATTGGAATCTATCGTTTCTGCCCTATTTGCCTTTTTATTGGGGATTTTGGCTGATCATGCCGGACTGGGCGTGGCTTTTATTACGGCTGGAGTCATGGTATTAATTATCTTTCCTTGGCTACGGGTTAAGGCTCAGAAATAAATTCCTTTATTCATTTTATCTATAATTTCAATAATATGCTTATTTTGTGTGAAGATTCGTTAATTGAATTTCTGAATAGAAGAAACAATTAGCAGCAAATCAAAACAATTAGGTACAAACTAATAAAGCGATTACAAATGAAGAAGCATTTTTTAGTTCTTGTTGCTGGAATAGCAATTTCTGTAGTAGGTTTTGCTCAATCAGGAGTTGAGGGTCGATGGAAAACCATTGACGACGAAACCGGTAAAATGAAATCAATCGTTGAAATCAGCGTTGTTAATGGTAAATTAACTGGGAAAATAGTAGAATTAAAGCCCGGAGAGGATCCAAATAAACTATGCACCGCTTGCACCGATTACCGAAAAGGAAAAAAATTAGTGGGTATGGAAATCATTAGTGGTCTTACTAAAGATGGTGAAGAATGGAATGGTGACGATGGAATCATGGATCCAGAAAATGGCAAAATGTACGATTGTACGTTGTGGGTAGAAGATGGTAAACTGCAAGTTCGTGGATACATAGGGTTTTTCTTCCGCACACAAACCTGGGTTAGACCCTAAACATCTTCGTCGAGCGAAAAAATAAATCGATCTTTCGATTTCAAAGAGCCTGGTTTCATTTCGAAAGCCAGGCTTATTTCTTTTATCGCTTTTATTTTATTTAAAATTTTTGATACATTATGCGATGCAGAATCAAATTTTAACCAATAATCCACCTGTTTTTGCTCCTCCACCAAAAGACCATTTTTTCCTTTGTTTTGAATTAATTCGAGATAAACCAACGGTTCTTGTTTAAGATGCCTAAAGGTTGAAAATTCCTGCATTTCCTGCCTTTTTGGATGATATAGTTGTAAGGTTTTGTATTCCTTAAACTCCAAATGCAGTGATTCATTCAGCAAATACCCTAAACGATAAATTGGTTCAGAAGAGATAAGGGCTATAAGGGTAAAATCTGGATTGGGTTGTACAGGAATCTTCAGGGCGTTGCTCATTGTTTGTTCTTTAAGAGCAATAAAAATACGAAATTAAGCACAACATGTGCTTAATCGGAAAGGTTTTTTAACGATTCACAAGCTGCATTTTGTTCGGCTTCTTTTTTTGAAAAGCCTTTTCCTTGAGCAATAATCTTATCATCGAGGCAAACAAAGCTTACAAATTCCTGTGTAAGGCCAATGGTAGGTTTTAAGTCGGTTTGAAAGGTTATTTCTTTTCTGTCTTTTTGGGCCCATTCAATCAAACGACTTTTATAGTTGGTTTCCGTAAGCAGCAATTGTTCCAAATCGATGTGCTTTTTCAGCAACTGCTTAAAAACGAATTTTTTAACGGCTTTGTATCCATGATCCAGATAAATGGCGCCAATCAATGCCTCAAAGGCATCGCCTAAAATGTTTTTATTGGAGTAATAATTGTGGGCATGTGAAATAATAAACCGGTCCAAACCCAATTGAATGGCCAATTGACCTAAATAATCGCCGTTTACTATCTTTGAACGGGTTTGGGTAAGAAATCCTTCGTGTTTATCGGGGAATTTAATATAAAGATATTCGGCCACAACGGCATCCAGAATGGCATCTCCTAAAAATTCCAACCGCTCGTTGTTTATTACCATTCCATCGTGCAAACGCAAGGAAGCTGATTTATGTATGAACGCCAGTTTATACAATTCCTCGTTCCCAGGATACAATCCGGTTATGCGATGCAAACCATCGTAAAAACCCTTATCGGTGCTGAGATAGCGTTTAAAATGAAATATAAGGAATCCTTTAAACAAACCTTAGTTACTCAAATTTTTTAAAAATAACGCATGCATTGTGACCACCAAAACCAAACGTATTGCTAAGTGCGGCGTTGACTTCACGTTTTTGAGCCTTGTGTAAGGTAAGATTTAACTTAGGATCGATAGCCGGATCGGCTTCTTTGTGATTAATGGTAGGTGGTACTATGCCGTGATTTATTGCCATAATGGAAGCAATCGATTCAATAGCACCAGCAGCACCCAACAAGTGTCCGGTCATTGATTTGGTTGAACTGATGTTTATTTTGTAAGCATGCTCACCAAAAACTTTTTTAATAGCCAATGTTTCAGGTATATCACCAACCGGTGTTGACGTACCATGAACATTCACATAGTCAATTTCTTCGGGCTTCATTCCGGCATCTTCCAATGCTAACTTCATACACATGGCAGCACCTAACCCTTCAGGATGAGTTGCTGTTAAGTGATAAGCATCGGCCGACAAGCCACCGCCAACTAATTCGGCATAAATTTTTGCTCCACGGGATTTGGCGTGCTCCAATTCTTCAAGAACCAGGACAGCACCTCCTTCACCCATCACAAAACCATCACGGGTTTTACAGAATGGGCGTGAAGCTGTTTTGAATTCATCGTTGTTGGTTGATAATGCCTGCATGGAATTAAAACCTCCAATGCCAGCTGGGTAAATAGTTGCTTCAGAACCACCGGCAATAAAAACATCGGCTTTACCTAAGCGGATGTAATTAAATGCATCGATCAAGGCATTGGTAGAAGATGCACAAGCGGCAACCACGCCAAAATTTGGACCATGATAGCCATACTTTATGGAGATTTGCCCGGCAGCAATATCTGAAATCATTTTTGGGATAAAGAACGGATTGTACCGTGGTGTCCCATCACCTAATGCAAAAGCACTTGCTTCTTCGGAAAAGGTAATCAAACCACCAATACCTGAAGCATGAATAACTCCAACCCTCTCTTTATTTATCGATTCGGGAAATGCGGCATCGGCAATTGCTTCGTCGGCAGCTACCATGGCAAATTGGGCATAAAGGTCCAATTTCCGCCCTTCTTTCCGGTCAAAATAGGTATTAGGATCGTAGTTTTTTACTTCACAAGCAAATTGAGTTTTAAATTTAGACGCATCGAAACGAGTAATCTTATCGGAACCGCTCACTCCATTTTTAAAGCTTTCCCACGTTTCAGCCAGATTGTTACCCAGCGGATTTATGGTGCCAATTCCCGTTACAACAACTCTTTTTAATTCCATAATGTATCTAAATTTAAAACTTCAATTAAAAAAGAAAGTTAATTACTTAACGTTTTCTTCAATATGTGCAATTGCGTCACCTACAGTCGAAATCTTTTCTGCTTGATCGTCAGGAATAGCAATGTTGAATTCTTTTTCGAATTCCATGATCAATTCTACCGTGTCAAGTGAGTCGGCTCCCAAGTCATTTGTAAAGCTGGCTTCTGGAGTAACCTCGTTTTCATCAACACCTAGTTTGTCAACGATAATTGCTTTAACTCTTGATGCAATGTCTGACATAATTTCAAATTTTTAGTTAAAAAATAATTAATAATTTGGGTTTCTACCCTTAATAAAGAACCTCTGTTCTTGAGGTCTCGAGCGGATTCGAACCGCTGTACCCGGTTTTGCAGACCGATGCCTAGCCACTCGGCCACGAGACCAAAAATTGCGCGGTGCAAATTTATAAAATAATTTCGGTTACAATCAAATCTTGATTGAAATATTAGTTAATTTATTGAAAATCAGTTTTATTTTTTTCCAGTATAACACTTACCTGCTCTACTCTACCGCCCAAAGGAGGATTAATTTTGGATACTTTAATACGTGCTTTATTCACAGTTGGCAGTTCTTGAAACAACTGTTTTAATATGCGATTTGATAGATGTTCCAATAAATGGGCCTTAATTTCCATCTCCCTTTTTACCAATTGATAAGCGGTTTGATAATTTACCGCATCGTGGATGTTGTCGGTAAGTTCCGGTTTTGAAGTATCTGTTTCCAGACGCAAATCAATCATGAATCGGTTGCCCACAATGCGCTCCTCTGAAAAACATCCGTGGTAAGCATAAAACTCCATTCCTTCAATCTCAATAATTCCCATGTTCAAACTATTTTGATGCCAAATTAACAATTTTTAAAAGGAATAATAAAAGGAATGGCGGTAAGAAATGTTTATTTATTTATATCAATGAGTAGATGTTTTTTAGTGCTGCCAAATATTTTTATTGCATTGGGCATCTATATATTGGAAATCAAGCTATTTTTGTA
>JAIFNJ010000133.1 GCA_020047835.1 Bacteroidota bacterium | reverse complement strand
ACCAACATTCCAAAATCCTCGTTTTAAGCTACACTTTAGTTATCATGCTTCTATTTTCCAATAAAGTTATTGGTCAAGATACGATTGATCAATCCGCCGTGGCATATCAAGATTCCATAACAGGTTCAAATTACTTTTCATTCAACCTGAGTTATACGAATAATAGCATTACCGACAAAACTTTAAACGGAATTGAAATGGCTGCTGGGTTTGCAGATTTATCATTTATCCACAAATCAGGATTTTACGGCAGCTTATTACCAACCTATTACTTTAATACCACACAACCTACCTATGATTTTGATTTTGCCTTAGGGTTTCAAAAAAGCTATGATGTTGGTTTTGATTATACCTTGGAATATTTTTATCATACATTCAACGGCGATAGCGCCCTGCAAGGTATTAATTATCATAATGGAGTATCCTTATCCTTTGGATATTCATTTAAGAACATTGAATTATTTGCCGATGGATTTGGTCTTTTTGGAACTTCCAATAATTTCATTTCTACTCAAGGAATTTCATACAATGCCGAATTTAACAACCTATTTTGGAATGAAGATTGCCTTTCCTTTTTTCCTACCATTATGACTGTTTTTAGCACCGACCATTGGCTATATGACGATTTAGGACCCAGATACGAATATTGGTTTAAAAGATTCCTTAATTATAAAGGTTACAATAGCAATTCATTCGATTTTCAAAGCGTTGACTTTGTACTTCCTGTTAGTTATTCCTTGTTGGACTATACCATAACATTTTCTTATTTTTATACCATGCCATCGGACAAATACAAATTGCTTTACTGGGAGAACCAATCCTCAATTATGGTATCTTTAACTTATATTTTAAACATTGATTGAAAAGAGTATGCGCATCCTTATTGTTGAAGATGAAAAAAGCCTAGCACGGGAAATACAGCATTTTCTTGAAAAAGAACATTTTAAATGTGACCTGGCATTTAATGCAGCTCAGGCATCAGAGCATATTACTGTAAATCCCTATGATTTTATTCTGTTGGATATTGGATTACCCGATGCCAATGGATTGGATTTAATTCCAGAGATTCATAAGCACAATAGCGATGCGTACATTATAATTATAACAGCAAGAGGCGAATTGGCAGATAAAGTGGATGGATTTAATTTAGGTGCCGATGATTATTTACCAAAACCTTTTTCTCTCATTGAACTTCATTTACGCATTCAGGCGATAACTCGCCGTAAATTTGGTCACAGCCAATATCTCATTGGTTTTGGTAACTTCAGCATTGATACGAAAGCCCGTGTTTTTCAATTTAACCAAATCCCCATTGACTTAACAAAAAAGGAATACGATTTACTAAGCTATCTGGTAATGAACAAAAATCGGGTGCTCGACCGCATGCAGCTTACGGAACATATCTGGGGCGCTTTTTTTGAAGACGATTTCGATTCCAATTATATTGATGTGCACATTAAAAACATACGAAAAAAAATGCAACCTTTCGATGATTCTAATTGGATTAAAACAATTAGAGGTGTGGGTTATAAATTTGAATCGGCCGAATGAAAAAACCAAGGTTAAAACTAAAAAGCCAACTGGTACTAGTTAATGCCCTATCAAAAGTAGTAATTATATTGCTTCTAATTTTTTCCATTCCATGGCTCATAAATAGTCTTTCTATTAAAGATACGGATCAAAATCTGGAAAAAAAATTAGACGAAGTATTGGTCTTGATCGACAGCTTGGGAATTGAAAACTTTATCGAAGATGATTCTGAATTTCAGGCATTTGGCAGTTACAATATTTTAAAGGAAGAATACATCTCCATTGAGATTCTTAACCAAGATACGCTAATCAATCAAATCAGCTTTACCCAACGGATTATTGAAGATGAGATGGTCGATTACCGGGTGCTTAGCTACTCCTATCAATACAATCACAGATTCTACCTGATTGAAATTGGAAAAAGCATAGCAACCATTATGCTTTTTCAAAAACAAATGCAACAATTTGTAATGATTTTTATGCTCATTATCTTGGTGATTACCATTATTATTGAGTTTTCTATTATACAATATTTTTTACTTCCATTTGATTTGATCATCGAAAAATTAAAAAACACATCGCATCCTTCAAAATTCGATTATACATTAACAAACACAAGTACTCTGGATTTTAATTATTTGGAAAGGACCATCCACGATTTGATGCGGAAAATTGAAACATCGTTCAATAACGAAAGGGAATATATAAGCAACGTATCGCATGAGCTTTTTACACCGGTCAGCATCATTCAAAGCAAACTTGACAATATAATAATGGAAGGAAATCTTAGCGAAGAAGATATGTTAAAGGTCTATGAATCGAAACAGACCTTGGGACGGTTAACAAAAATGATACGTACATTATTAACCCTTTCGCGAATTGAAAACGAGGAATACTTGAGGAAGGATGAAGTAGAACTGGTAAGTATTTTAAAAAAAGTTGCCGGTGAACTGGAAGAATTGATAGGAGCAAAGAATTTAGAATTAATACAATCCTTTTCTGCTTCGGAGATAAAGCTTTTGGGCAACGAAGAATTGTTGTTTAATATGTTTTATAATTTAATTAATAATGCCATTAAATACACAAATCATGGATTTATAAAAATTGAGTCACTACTAATTAATAACCAGCCTGTAATTAGAATTTCTGATTCAGGACCTGGCATTGAACCCGAGCATTTACCTTTCATTTTCACCCGTTTCCGAAAATTTAAAACCGGAAAAGATAATTTTGGATTGGGATTGGCCCTTGCAAAAAAAATCTGTGATTATCATCGAATTGAAGTTTTGGTTTCTTCGGAGTTTGGAATTGGAACCGTTTTTGAATTAAGGATTAAAACCTCATAATTGAATATTAACATACATTTCATTTTATGGCATTAAAGCCATTTGTTTATCTTAAGTTACCTTATCCTGTTGAAATAATATCTAAAAGGAAAAGCTGCTTTTTTAGGAGCAGCTCTTCATTATAAAGTAGATTAGCAGTTATTAATTAAGTTTTGTTGATTGCATAGTTCCCTATCGCCTTCTTTTCATCTCCACTACTTTTGTAACTCCATTGGTAGTGACCTCAGCCAAATTATCGCACTCTCCGTCACCATAATCAACAGTTATAGTAATAGAATCTCCAATAAGAATTTCGCGAATACCCTGAACTATATATTTAAAGCATCCCTCTTGATTTTTGCGTACTAGAGGTGAAACAATGTTTGAGGTTATTTCTGTTCCGTCTGCTAAAATACAGATAGCACCCCCACTGGTTTCAGTTACATCATCGAGTTTAGCTCTTGTAAGTGAACCTTCAACAATAGTTTTTATGCGTTCTGCTGTCCAAGTTATGCTTCCAGTTCCATCAGCTAAAAGAACCGTTCCTTCCACAGAAATAGTGCTTTCACGGTTACCATCACCATTAATTCTTTGAGTAACATTTTTTTGACCTAGTATCTGGTTTTCTTCTACAAAAAAGTCAACGAAATTAAAGGTAATGTTTGCGGTCCCATCCCAGTATCTTCCTGAATGAATCATAATAATTTTACCGCGACGTTCGCGTCCGTCATTACAAAGGCAGTTAGTTTCGCCAAAATCAATGGTAGTGGTTATTAAACTATCGGTAAATACTTTTGTAACGGTTACACAATCGCTGAGTCGGTTATAACCAAACTTAACCCCCGTTTTTTGTGTTGATTCCATTGTTTCTGACATATCCATGGCTTCATCACCTATTTCGGTAATTTCGTCGAATATTTCGGTGGTGTATAATTCATCGTCTAAACCAACCGTGGCATCTAAAGGATTTTCCACTTTATCCTTATTACATGATGTTGCAAGAATTCCTAAACTTAAAGCCGCAAGAGCTAATACCTGAAATTTGAATTTTAATGATTTCGTTTTCATAATTGAGTTGTTTAATTGTTTTACACTTTTAATTAGTTTCTTAATTTTATAAATTATGAAACAAATCTATGGTTGCAACGTGAAGTGAAAATGAAGATTTGAAAATTGCTAAATATTTAATGGTACACTAAAAATTCAAAAAAACATGCCTTTGGAACAGTTTCATACACATAATCTTTAGATTTGTAAAGGACAATGACTCAATAATAATGGATGCAACCATTTCAAATCCTTTTGAAGGAAAAGAATTGACCTTCTTTCTTCCTTACAAGGTAACATCAGCTGATACCGATATGCAAGCCCGATTAAGATTGGGTTCGTTAATTAATTTCCTGATTCAGGGAGCTATTAATTCTGCCGATAGTTTAGGATTTAGTTTTGAGGAATTACGCAACCGAAAACTATTTTGGGTGCTTAGCCGGTTAACTGTGGAAATCTACAAACCACTGAACTGGTATCAAACAGGTGAAGTGGAAACCTGGCCCAAAGACTTGGATAAGATATTGTACTTAAGGGATTATGTAGTGCGCGATCAGGAAAACCAATTAATTGCTAAAGCAACATCAGGCTGGCTTGCCATTGATGTGGAAACAAAAAGACCCAAAACCATTGAAGGAATTCACGCAGCTTTATTTAATCAATTAAGGGAAAAACATGCATTGAACCACTCGCCCGAAAAACTTTTGCCGGTAAAAGAAGGTGAAATATTTGAAGTTAAAACAGGTTTTTTTGATATCGATTTAAACAAGCATGTAACCTCAACCCGATATATTGATTGGATGATGGATACTTTTTCCATTGAATTCCATAAAAAGAATTACCCTAAAAAGATGTCAATAAATTTCTTGAAAGAAACGATGCCATCGGAAACCATTCAAATTACAAGAAATACGCTGGATGAAAAAACCTATAACTTTGAAGGGTTCAATAAAACCAGCAATACCTTTGCTTTCAGAGGTTGTATTGAATTCTAGCTAAACATATAAATAACTATCCCTCAATTGATTGAGTAATTTCATAAGTTATTTTATTAAAATAGTCAACAAACCGGGAATCTTTCATGTGTTTTTCCAAAGTTGGTTTACGCTTATCTGCTTGTGATGATAGTTCCATCAACCGTTTATTGTTTTCAATATCCAGTGGGTTTTGGTTCCGTTTTTCAACAAACCGGTGAAAATCTAACAACCATTGCTGATATTCGGATAAGAATTGTTTCTTTTCATCGGATAAATCTTCATCGTTTTTAAAACTGGCAAAAACGCTGCTTAATGGCATTGCAATGGCTGTTCCAGCAACTAAACCTATTTTTCGGAAAAAGTCTTTTCGGCTAATCGATTCCATGATTCATGTTTTATAGTACTTCTCATTTTTACATTAATATTAAATGCTTTGAGAAATTGCATAAAGAACATTCATTCCTTGAAGTTGTTCAGAAATGTTGAAACAAGACTCAAAATATACTTTCGAGGCACTAAAAACCTATAACTTTGAAGGGTTCAATAAAACCAGCAATACCTTTGCTTTCAGAGGTTGTATTGAA
>JAIFNJ010000242.1 GCA_020047835.1 Bacteroidota bacterium | reverse complement strand
TTTCAGCCTTACCTAAACTTTATTGAATTAAAGCTGCCATTTTTATAGAATAAAAGGGAGGCTCAATTCCCCGCCAATTTATATGCAGAATCATTGAGCCTTTCCCTAATCAATTATAATTTAACAACTAAATAATTACGGTTTTTCGTCGTTATAAAGTTTTGAAACTTGTCCATCCTCCAAGGCAATGTTATAGATTTTTAGCTCATCAATAACTCCTTTAAAATAGCCAAGATTAGCAGCCGTTGTCCATTCCATAAAATTGGCAGCAAGTTCAGCATCGGTAGCTACACAACCAATAATAAACGGTTGAGGATCTGGACCGGTCAGTGTTTGAGTTAGTGGTCCAATACGATCTTCCGCCCAAGTTTTAGTAAGTGTGCCATCAACATAGAATTTAAGCTCTTTGGCAGTTCCATCAACTGAAACCACGATATGACTCCACTGTCCTGCTTTTACAGAATTATCGGTTTCATTATCGGCATCCACAATACCACCGTCTACTTTTTTATAAGTAAAGAAAGGTTTGCCACCACCTTGGGTTTGCAATTTATAACCGTTCCAGTAGTTTTGTGATACAATGTAATTGTTTTCATACAATTCGTCAGGTTTAATCCAAACCGAAATTGTTAAATTAACAGGAAGGAAAGCAGTTGTGTAAGGAACTTCGAGGTGGGCTCCACCTTTCAAATAAATTGCTTTTCCACCATTAACGCCATCAACCCATGTAGGTGACATAGCATCAGCACCTAAAATAACTGAATTACCAGCTTTAAAGGTTCCCACGTGCTTAACAGTTGAATAAGCGGTAGCCGTAGTTCCGGTTCCTTCGTCAAAATGCCATCCTGCATTCAGGTATAGCGTTTCATCAATAAAACCATAAGCCGAAGTTTCAAATGTAGCCATGGCTTCGGTTAACTGAACTTCCAGGTTATCAATTTCAGCTTGTGTCAGAGTGCCGGCAGCAGCTGTTTTAACAGATGTCAGAGTTGAACTGAAGGCATCGATAGAAGCTTGCGGATAATCAGCCGATGTAGCTGAAGCTAAAAGTGCATCTGCCTCAGCAATTATGGCATTGAGTTCTGTTTTGTCACCTTGAACTACTTCATCATCTTCTTTGCAGGACCCAAAGATTGCAATTGAGCCTACAATTAGTGCAAACAACAACGTGTGCACATTTGTCAAATTTTTCATTTTCATAATTTTTAAATTTAATTGGTGAATAACTAATTGATTTGAATTTATTTATTGATTTTTCCCATTGATGGCATTATTTGCATCTATTTCCGCTTGAGGAATTGGCTGATACCGTTTGGTTTCAAAGTTAAAATCGGTTCCCAGTGCTGTTTCGGCTATAGCCTTACCCCAACGCATCAAGTCGAAATAGTGGTGAAACTCTTGTGCCAGTTCAACCCGGCGTTCTTTTTGGATGGCTGTACGAAGCAAATTCTGATCGGATGTTGTAACATCATTCAGTAAATCGGCAGGAGGGGTTCCTACATAACTCGCCAAGGCACGCTGCCTCACTTTATTCAGGTTTGCTTTTGCCGAATCAGCATTGCTGATTTCGTTAAATGCCTCTGCTTTCATGAGTAACACATCGGCATAACGCAAGTAAATGTAGTTTAGGTCCCCATCGCCTTTGAGCGACGATGAAACTTCGGAAAGCGGTTGTTGGTGTTTTTTGGTAAGAAATCCTGTGGGTGACCAACCGGCGCTAAATATATCTCCGTTTAGCCAAGGCTGACCATCGCGACCAATGGAGGCATCAAGCCTTGGATCCACTTCGCCAGTTGTGCTTTTCTCAAAGGCATCCACCAAGCTTTGTGTGGGTGCGTTGAAATAATAGCCCCCTTCGGGTGCCGGAGCAAACCATTGATTCAAAGCATTGCCCGTGAAAGGGTTTTGTCCCGTTAAATGTTGAATTTCAAAAATTGATTCGCTGCTGTTTTCATTTGCCAACTTGAAGTTATCGGCATAATTGGGCAACAATTGATAAATATTTAGCGATTCTACCTGTTGAAAATATCCAATGGCAACCGACCAATTTCCCTGATACAGATTAATTTTACCCAACATGGCTAAAGCCGCACCTTGGGTCGCACGACCCATTTCGGATGCTGGGTATGATACCGGTAAAACAGCTACCGCTTCGGTTAAGTCGGTTTCAATCTGATTATAAATGGCCGTCACTTCGCTAAGAGGTACGTGAATGGCTTCTTGGGTAAGTTGAGGCAACAATTTAAGGGGAACTTTTCCAAATACATTTACTAGGTTAAAGTAGGTGTAGGCCCTGATAAACTTGGCTTCACCAATAATGCGGTTTTTACGGCTTTCATCCATTGGCACTGAAGGAACATTGGCAATTACGTTATTGGCGCGGGCAATGGCTTCGTAAGCAAAGCTCCAGTAGTTGCTGATTATACCATTGGTGGCATCGGCATTGAACTCATCAATATACGTTATTTCAGATTGGTCGCCGGGATTTCCCCCTTTAACGGCATCTTCAGAAGCTACATCCCCAAAAACCCACATGGCATTGTCAAAACGGCTGAACATAATGGCTTGATAAGTGCCATTAATTGCTTGAATTGCTTGACTTTCATTTTTATAAAAAGTGTCCGTCGAAAATTCGCCTTTCAGATCTTCGGTCAAAAAATCAGTGCAACTGTAGAAAATTGCTAAGATAAAAGCAAGCAGTAATTTTGATGGTAGATACAGGTTGCTTTTCACAAACGCGTTAACATTTCTATGCTGATGCATGAAGATATGGGTTATACTGTTTAAATTTAGTTTCATGGCTAGTTCTTTTTAAAAAGTGATGTCTACTCCAAACATAAAAGTCATTGCCGATGGGTAGGTTCCCCAGTCAATTCCTGAGGCACGGTCGCCTTCACTAGTTGAATTATCGCTTACCGTCATTTCAGGATCAAGACCTGAATATTTGGTAAGCGTGAATAAGTTGCTACCCGATAGGTAAACCCTAGCTTTCGACAAGCCCACCACCATAGATGCTTTCTCAGGTATGGTATATCCAAGCTGCAAGTTCTTTAACCGGAGATACGAACCATCCTCAAGAAAACGGGACGAAGGCCGGGCATTGTTCGATTTGGCTGTCCATGAGGGTCGGGGTTGTGTATCAGATGATCCATCACCCGTCCAACGTTCATCAAAATATCGTTGTGTAACAGTAAAACCACGGTAAAAACCCTCAATATCCTGATTGATCTGAACATAAATTTTATTGCCATACGTACCTTGAAAGAATACGCTTAAATCAAAATTTTTATAATTACCAGCCAGATTAAGTCCACCAGTAATTTTTGGGATGGCACTACCCAAAAATTTTCTATCTTCAGAGTCGATACGGCCATCACCATTCTGATCTTTGAATTTTACATCACCGGGATGTATGTTGTTTCCTTGAAAAGCCGATAGTAAAATATCGGTTTGATTCTGAAATATGCCGTCCATTTCAAGTAAGTAAAACGAACCGATAGGCTGTCCCTCCACAGTTTTGGTAGCATATACGCCCGATTCTACTACTCCCCCAAATAATGGAGCGTCCAGTTTGAGTACCTCATTATGCAAAAAGGCAATATTTCCTCCAATGGAATATCCCCAATCGGTTTTTGATTGTCGGTAAGTGGCTTCCAATTCAAGGCCTGAATTCAAAACGGAGCCACTATTTATCCATGAAGCGGATGCATAACCGGTTGAAGGTGGATTTGGTGCTTTAACGAGCATGTTTTCAGTTACTTTATAATAATAATCGATTGATAATGCCAATGCTCCATTCCAAAAACCTGCATCCACTCCAGCATTATACTGATAGCTGGTTTCCCATTTCAGGTTATCGTTTCCAAGCGAAGTTTGCGCGTATCCACTATTGGATATTCCTCCCAACGGATAGTTGAAATAAGGAGAAATACGGTCGCTGTAAGCATAAAGCCCTATATCTTGATTTCCAATGGCCCCATAACCTGCGCGAAGCTTCAAGTTATCCAGCCAAGTTATATCCTTAAAGAAACCTTCCTGCTTGAGAACCCAACCAGCTGAAACTGAATAGAAAGTTCCCCATTTGTTATCGCCGGTAAACCTTGAAGAACCATCGCGTCGTAGGGTCCCTGACAGGTAATATTTTTGTTTAAAATCATAATTTAAACGACCAAAAAAAGATGCCAATGTAGAAGCCCACTCGCTTTGACTGCTGATTATAGTCCCAAGCCCATTGCCTATATAGATAAGTTCTGTCTGTTCAATGGGAAAATCCATATCACTGGCGTATAGCGCTCTACCTCCGTCTTTAATAGCCTCAAAGCCCAATAACCCGGAAAGGGTTGATTCCCCAAACGTTGTTTCATAGTTAAGAAGGGTATTTAACATCGTATTAACAATGCGTTGGTCGCTAACATTCAACCCATTTATGGAGTTAATCCGGTCGAAAGTGCCCCAAGTTGGGCTGAAGCGGCGGTAATAGGAATTGCGGTAGTCCATTCCCAGATTCGTGGTAAATTTTAATTTTTGAGTTATTTTTGCAATAAAATAGGCTTTACCCAAATAACTATCATCTTTGCGGTTGTTGTCGTTGTAATCGCTCATACCAATAGGATTGTATCCATCGCCAAGAAAAGAATCGTACTTTTGGTCGCCGAAGTATTCAGCGGGGCGGTCAACATAGGTATCATCGGCAAATCGAATGGGAATAGCCGGATTCCGAAAAAAAGCATAACGTATAACGCTCCCCCCATTTCCACCGGCACCGTCGCCTGAACTTCCAATCATATCGGTACTCGAAAAACCGGCCAGCATGCTCATCCCCACTGTAAGCCATTTATTTGCTTCTGTATTCACATCGAGCTTTGCGGTACCACGGGAATAGCCGGAACCGCTTATGGTACCTTTTTGGTTGAAATATGAGGCAGAAAGTATGAATGTAGTTGATTCATTTCCACCGGAAACGGCAACTTCGTGTGAATTGATAGGTGCGGTTTGAAGCAGTTCGTCAACATAATTTACATCGGCAAAACCTGCTGCGTCATCAGAAGTAATTAGGCTGCGTTGAAGAGTAGGTGGTAAAAACGAATTGTCGTTGGTAGCGGCTTCATTATAAACAGTAATATAATCGTTGGTATTTACCATTTTGGTGAGACGCGTAGCTTTCTGAAAACCGGTTTGACCGCGATAGGTGATCTTGGTTTTACCTTTAACCCCTTTTTTAGTGGTAATAAGCACAATCCCATTATTAGCACGGGAACCGTATATGGCTGCAGCAGAAGCATCTTTTAATACCGAAATATTATCTATATCGCCGGGCGACAAAATTTTTAGTGCATCGGCAGTGGGTATACCGTCCACAATATAGAGTGGTTCATTGCCGGAAAAGATAGAACCAGTACCCCTGATCCGAACGGATACTCCTTCGCCGGGCGCACCAGTATTTTGTGTCACCTGAACCCCAGCTGCCCTGCCTTGCATAGCTTGA
>JAIFNJ010000076.1 GCA_020047835.1 Bacteroidota bacterium | reverse complement strand
TGTGACTTTTACGTATTTTCAGGTCATAAAATATACGGTCCTACCGGAATTGGGGTAGTTTACGGAAAAGAGATGTGGCTGAACCAAATGCCACCTTATCAAGGAGGTGGTGAAATGATTGAAAGCGTGAGTTTTGAAAGAACAACTTTTAATCAGTTGCCCTATAAATTTGAGGCGGGAACCCCAAATTATGTTGATGCCATTGCATTAGCCGAAGCAATAAAATATGTTACCGCGTTGGGTATTGAAAACATTGCTGCTTATGAAAAGGAACTGTTGGAATATGGCCAACAAAGACTGTTGACCATTCCCGGGCTTGAAATTATAGGAAATGCACGAAAAAAAGCCAGCGTTATCTCATTCAATTTAAAAGGGTTGCACCCTTTCGATGTGGGCATGATTCTCGATAAAATGGGGATAGCCGTTCGCACTGGAACCCATTGCACCGAGCCGGTAATGCAACACTATGGAATTTCTGGAACAGTTAGGGCCAGTTTTGCGTTCTATAATACCAAACAGGAAATTGATGAATTATACAAAGGCCTTTTAAAGGTGGTAGAATTATTTGAATAGTATGAGCGAAATTAATAAACGTCAGGATGCGGTAATTGAGGAGTTTGGAGTATTTACCGATTGGATGGACAAATACTCCTATCTGATTGACATTGGCAAGGAGTTGCCTCCTGTATCGGATAAAGTAAAGAGTGAAAACACCTTGATTAAAGGCTGCCAAAGCAAGGTGTGGCTCGATGCCGAACTGGTTGATGGAAAAATTAAATTTACAGCCGACAGTGATGCTATTATTACCAAGGGGATTATTGCTTTGTTGGTAAGGGTAATGTCGGATTTAAGTCCTGAAGAAATAATGGATGCCGACCTCTATTTTATTGATAAAATTGGGTTGCATGAAAATCTGTCGCCTACCCGATCCAATGGATTGTCATCGATGGTGAAACAGATAAAAATGTATGCATTGGCTTATCATACCAAGATGAATGGATAACTTATTTGCTCCAGAAGGAATGCAGCAAGGAGCAGTATTTTTTAAAATTAAGGAATAAAACCATGAAGCAAGAACTCGAAGATAAGTTGGTTGCCGAATTAAAAACCATATACGACCCGGAAATACCGGTTAATATTTATGATCTGGGATTGATTTACAACCTAAAAGAAGAAAGTGGAAAACTGGAAGTGGAAATGACCCTAACGGCTCCCGGTTGCCCGGTTGCCGACAGCATTATTGCTGAAATAAAACAGAAAATGGAACAAGTTGACGAAATATCGGAAGCCACCATTAATCTGGTGTTTGATCCACCCTGGACTATGGAAATGATGACCGAGGAAGCAAAATTGGAATTGGGTATGCTTTAGTTTTCAATAATATTTAGTTAGATACGCAACGAAATTGTTGGTTTTTAAATCATTTAAATTTAGATTTGCTGCCACAAACTCAATTTAACATGAAGCCACCTAAAAACCTCCTTTTTTCGTTATTGTTGTTGATTCTGGTTACCGGATGTGCCACTATTTTCAGCGGTTCAAAACAAACCATCCGCTTCAATACCAATCCTCCGGGATCCGAAATATTTGTTAATGGACGGAATACCTATCAAAAAACGCCTGCTGAAATCAGTCTCCCAAGAAGAGTTCCAGCATCAAGCGAAAACACTAAAAACCAATATGTTTATACGTTTAAGCAAGAGGGGTATGAAGATGGCAAGACTTATGATAATGCTGAGACAAACAATCTCGTCTGGCTTAACTTTCTTTTTATCTATTCGGCTCCATTGACAATTCCACTCGATTTTGCTACGGGTGCTGCAAGAAAGTATGATTCGGAAGTGTATATTAATATGAGCAAAAAAGCCGGTAAAACGGACACTGTTTTTCAAAAACAGATTGTTTATGTTCCCACCGGGGGTGCAAAACCAGAATATGTGTTCGAAAGGAAGTCCGATGTGGATCAAAACATTCCAATAACGCCCAATCAATTCCCAAACCGTTTTGCATTGATTATAGGGAACGAAGATTACAGCTCTCATCAAGTTGACATAGGAGGCGAAATTAACGTAGCTTATGCCCGCAACGATGCCAGTGCCGTTAAAGAATATTGCATCAAAACGATGGGAGTACCAGAAGAAAACGTTATCTTTTTATTGGATGCCACCACTGGGCAAATGAATCAGGCCATTTCAAAAGCTAACAAATTAATTAAAGCCACCCAAGGCAAGGCCACTTTTTTTGTTTATTACGCCGGCCATGGATTACCCGATGAGGTAACAAAGGAAGCCTATTTGATGCCCGTAGATGTGAGTGGAAAAAATGCCAACGAAGGCATTTTACTTAAAAACTTTTACGAAAAACTTACTGAATTTCCATCGGAGCGGTTAACTGTTTTTATTGATGCCTGTTTTTCTGGAGGTGCCCGTAATCAAGGATTATTAGCTGCCCGGGGGGTAAAAATTAATCCCAAAGTAGATGCCGATAACGCGATAAAAGGAAATTTGGTTGTTTTCAGTGCCAGCAGTGGCGAACAATCGTCGTTGCCATACAAAGCTCAGCACCATGGCATATTTACCTATTATTTGCTTAAGAAACTGAAAGAAACGGGCGGCAATGTAACCTATGCTGAACTGTCGGAATATGTTACCGATAAGGTTTCGTTGCAATCGTTATTAATTAATGATAAAGAGCAAAACCCTAAAATAAATGTAAGTACCAACTCACAAGAGGTTTGGAGAACTTGGACCATTAAATAATGATAATAAGGTCTATTAAAAAGCCCTGATTTGTCCTGCAAATCAGGGCTTTTTAATTTTTTGCCAAGAACAAAAAGAAAAAGGATTGGATTTTACCCATAGAATCTAATTTGAAACACCAGCCAATCCAACAATTTGGCTATGTTAATAATCCATCCAACCTAACAATGGTTCCATCAGGATTGTACTTTAATTCCACCACCTTAATACTTCGAAGCCAGGTTTTACCGCCCGATGGTTTGCTGTCGTGGTGAAACAAATACCATTTCCCTTTAAATTCACAAATGGAATGGTGGGTAGTCCAACCAACCACCGGAGTTAAAATAACCCCTTGGTAAGTAAACGGACCATAAGGGTTATCCCCAATGGCATAACAAAGGAGGTGGGTATTTCCGGTAGAGTATGAGAAATAGTATTTTCCTTTGTATTTGTGCATCCAGGGTCCTTCAAAATAGCGACGATCATGATCACCAGCCTTTAAGGGTTCACCATTTTCATCCAATATAACCACATCTCGGGGTTCTTCAGCAAAATCAATCATGTTGGCACTCAATTTAGCAACTTTTGCACACAAAGCCTGTTCGTTGTTGGCTGGTTCTGCACCGCATTCAATGGCTTTGTTTTTCCGATACTGCTGTAATTGTCCACCCCATAAACCACCAAAGTAGATGTAATAATCGGTAGTGTTATCTTTTAAAACAGCGGGATCAATGCTATAACTGCCATCAATGGGGCGGGGTTCCGGTGTAAAAGGGCCCTCGGGTTTGTTGGCAATAGCCACTCCGATATGGAACACATCGTTTTTATCTTTCAAAGGAAAGTATAAATAATAGGTTCCGTTTTTTTCGCCACATCAGGTGCCCACAATTGACGACCTGCCCAAGGAATGTTTTTAACGTCAAGCACCATACCGTGGTCAGTTACCGGGCCATCCACATCATCCATCGAAAAAACATGATAATCGCGCATATCAAAATGGTCGCCCAGGTCGTTTTCAGGAATTCCTGATTCCACATCGTGCGATGGATAAATGTATAGTTTTCCATTGAATACATGGGCCGATGGGTCGGCGGTGTATAAATGATTTACTAGGTATCTTGATTTGGTCATGATTCCGGATATTAGCGGGGTTTACTTTATTTCACTAAATTCATTATTTCAACGAATGCCGGTTTTGGTTGGTTGTTCCGGTCGAAAAGCAATGGATAATCCGTCCGGCCTCTTACCGGCCAATTGTTTTTCCAGGAATTACCATCGTTAACTCCCCAAAAAGTTACCCGGGTAATAGCATCGGAATGTTTAATAAAGAGCTTAAATAAATCGGTGTAATTCTGCGTCAACAGGTTTTGAACCGAATCGGGCAGCCCAGCCGTGTAAAGGTTATAGGAGGGATCGTTTTGGTATGATAACGCCACATCGGCCGACAAGTTTCCTGGAAAAGGCAATACGCTAATGTCCAGTTCAGTAATCATAACCTTCACACCTAATTCTGAAAAAGCTACGATACTGGCTTCCACATCCTTTAAATCGGGAGTACCAAGCCCATAATGTCCTTGTTCACCTACTGCATCTATCTTAATACCTTTTTGTTTCAGGTTTTGAACAAGCTTAACGCATTCAGCCCTTTTGCGTGGGTCATACAAATTATAATCATTGTAATAGAGTTCGGCAGCTGGATCAGCTTCGTGGGCAAACTGAAAAGCCAATTCAATAAATTCGTCACCAATTATTTCAGTCCATGGGCTTTTTCGAATTCCATCCCTGTCATCAAGGGCTTCATTGACCACATCCCAGCCATTTACCCGGCCTTTATATCGTCCAACAATGGTGTAAATGTGATCTTTAAGCCGGTTAATCAGGGTGTCACGGGTAACTTTGTTTCCCTCATTATCTACAAAAAACCAGGGCGCCACTTGCGAATGCCAGACCAATGTGTGTCCTATAATGAACATGTTATTCTGTTCACCAAATGCCACAAATTTATCCGATAAGTCGAAGTTATATTTATTTTGCTGTGGATGAATCACCTCGTTCTTCATGCAGTTTTCGGCCACAATGGAATTAAAGTGTTCCTTAACCACGGCCAATGAACTGGTGTCAGTCCCTTCAATTTGGCGGGTATTTAATGCGGCTCCCATGTAAAACTTGCCTTCATACGCGGTCTTTAGAGCTGCGGTTGAAGCAGGTTGCTTTTGAGATTGATTACATGCCGTAAGACCAATTAGCCCAGCCAGCAAAAAAAGCATCGGTAATTTCTGATTTCTAATTTTTGTATTCATAATTCAAAAGTTTAGTTGGTTGAATTTCTTTGTTTGTATAAATCCTGCTCAATCTGAATCTCTTTATTTTTATTGATATCGTAAAAGAAAAGCAATCCAACGGCCATTAAAAATGGAATTGATGGAAAAATACTTACCAGCATTTTAGTTCCCTGGGCAACGGTTTCCGGTTGAACAATTTGTTGTCCTTGCAGAGAGGTCTCAATAGGTAGATATCCATAAAGTCCTAAAATCCAAGCAACTAAAGCACCACCTATAGCCAATCCCGATTTAAGTCCAACCATCATAGCTGAAAAAATAATTGCTGTTGCTCTCCGATTGTTTTTCCATTCGGAATAATGATAAAAACATCAAGGCCACACTTTGGGGAGGAAAAAAGAAAAAAATCAGAATAAAGATTGTGGAAAGGAATAAGAAAGCGCCATAAACATCCCGTTTACCAAACTTGTCAGCAAGCTTTTTTGATAATGATATCCCAAATATCATTAGAATAATTCCACCGGCTTGAAATAAACCAAATCCGGCTGATACGGGATCGGATTCAAAGAAGTTCATTCCAATTGAAGAAAGAAAGCTTAAAATAGGAGCTATAAATCCGGCCAAAACTGCTTTATCGACATAATTGTTAAAATAATATACATAAGCACCGCCTTTCATGGCTAGCGTAATAAAAATGAGGATCGTTACGAATAACGCGATAATCCAAGGTCTGTTTTTTGTTAAATCGGTTAAATCTTCTTTTAAAGTAGATTTTTGCTCGGCCGATGGAATAATGCGTTCCCGGGTACTAAAAAAGGTTATTAACAACATTATGGTTCCAATTATGGCCATCCATGTCATTACTATCTCAATACCGGCGGCTTTATCTCCATTTCCAGCAAATTTAATTATAGGTAACATAAAAACATTTACAAAGAACTGGGCAAACATTACAGCCACAAACCGTATGGAAGAAATGCTGTTTCGTTCCTTCATATCACCCGTGATTACTCCACTAAGTGCCGAGTATGGTAAGTTACTGCTAGCATATAACAACAATAATAAGGTGTAGGTAACTGCAGCATAAATTACTTTACCTTTATATTCAAAATGGGGGGTAGTGAATGCCAGCAAAGCTACAACGCCTAAAGGTATTGCGGTATATAGTATCCATGGCCTGAATTTTCCCCACCTTGATTTGGTCCTGTCGGCTAAAACTCCAACTATTGGATTAAAAACAAATGCGGCAACCAAGCCAACAGTTAACATAATAAGCGAAGCGTGGTTGTTTTTAAGCCCATAAATATCAGTGTAGAAATAAGCTAAATAGGTTATTAATGTCTGAAAAACCAGATTTGCCGAGAAATCTCCTAAGCTGTAACCGATTTTTTCCCACACCGGGATTTTATGCGACGAACTATTCATAAATAATACATATTAGTGTAAAACCCTTTTTCTAATGAACAACGTTTGTTAATACCAAAAAAACAAAGTATTCAGAATA
>JAIFNJ010000108.1 GCA_020047835.1 Bacteroidota bacterium | reverse complement strand
GGTGACGCTATTGTTGAGTCGGAGATGTTTTATAAATTGGCCGCATATATAAGTTTTGCCCGCAAATCGCTGGTAATTGTAAAGATTAGCTTCGTAATTTCGTTTCTCTATAATTTGGTAGGTTTATCAATTGCACTGTCGGGGAATTTGTCGCCAGTAGTTGCGGCCATACTGATGCCTATAAGTTCCATAACCGTGGTTGCTTTTGCCACTTTTGCCACTAAATTGCTGGCAAAAAGAGTGCTTTAATGGCTATTTCAAGTTGCAATTTGCTAAACTAATGGTCTTAAGTCATCTCGATTTTCGTATTTGGAGCAATTGCTTATATTTATAGAAAAGGGTCAATGAAATTCATTTTTAATTTAGTATCTTTGCGCCCGCAAAAAGAGGTACCTTTTAATAGGTAAATTATTAAAAATGAAGAATTAACGCCAAATAATATTATGATTACTGTTTCAAATTTATCCATTCAATTCGATAAAAAACCCCTGTTTTCCGATGTAAATGTAAAATTTACACCCGGTAACTGTTATGGAGTTATTGGTGCCAACGGTGCCGGAAAAACAACTTTTCTGAAAATTCTTTCTGGTACTTTAGATTCTACATCAGGCAGCGTACAGTTGGGAACTGGAGAACGATTGGCCGTGTTGAAACAGAACCACTTTGAATTTGATGAATTTTCAGTATTGGAAACCGTAATCATGGGGCACAGCGAGCTGTATAAGGTGATGAAAGAAAAGGATGAAATATACATGAAACCTGACTTTTCGGATGCTGATGGCATGAGAGCCGCCGATTTGGAATCGCATTTTGCTGAAATGAATGGATGGAATGCCGAAAGTGATGCGGCGATGTTACTTAGTGGTTTGGGTATTAAGGAGCAGGTTCACACCCGCCAAATGAAGGATTTGAATGGTAAAGAAAAGGTAAAAGTATTGTTGGCTCAGGCACTTTTTGGAAACCCCGACAACTTGCTACTTGATGAGCCAACTAACGACTTGGACCTTGAAACTGTGCTATGGTTGGAGAATTATCTGGCTAATTTTGAGAATACGGTTATTGTGGTTTCGCACGACCGACATTTTTTGGATAACGTTTGTACCGATATTTTGGATATTGATCACGGAAAAGTTGATGTTTATTCTGGTAACTATTCGTTTTGGTATCAATCGAGCCAGTTAGCAGCCCGTCAGTTGGCGCAATCTAATAAAAAAGCCGAAGAGAAAAAGAAAGAACTTCAGGAATTTATTGCCCGTTTTAGCGCCAATGTTAAAAAAGCGAAGCAGACTACCAGCCGGAAAAAAATGATTGAAAAGCTGAATATTGAAAGCATACAACCCTCCACCCGCCGTTATCCCGGAATTATTTTCCAGCAAGAGCGCGCTGCGGGTAATGTGGTACTTGAGGTAGAACATCTGAGTAAGACTATTGACGGTGTGGTCATGTTTAAGAATTTGAGCTTCAATGTGGAAAAGGGTGATAAAATAATTTTCCATTCCCGCGATAACAGAGCACTTACTGTATTATTCGAAATATTAAATGGTCGCATGCAGCCTGATTCAGGTTCTTTTAAATGGGGACAAACCATTACCCATGCTTATTTACCTTTCGATAACAGCGAATACTTTACTAAAACCATAAAGCTAATTGATTGGATAGCCCAGTTTACCAATGAAACGCTGGAAAGTACACTTCGTGGTGATTTAGGTAAGATGTTATTTAGTGGTGACGAAGTTTATAAAAACTGCACGGTTCTTTCAGGTGGTGAAAAAGTGCGTTGTATGATTGCAAAAATGATGCTGGCCAAAGCCAATACCTTAATTCTTGACCATCCTACCAACCACCTCGATATGGAATCGATTCAGGCATTCAACAACAATCTGATTAATTTTCCAGGTCAAATACTGATGGCATCACATGACCATGAATTTATAAATACTGTAACCAACCGGATTATTGAACTAGGACCCAAAGGACAGATTGACAAACTGATGCTTTTTGAAGAATACCTCACCGACGAATCAATGAAAAGCAAGAGGGCTGAACTTTATAATTAAGCTTTAGCAATTTTAAGTCTGCCACAGATTCACAGATTAATTAGTTTTAAAATTATATATCGGTGAATCTGTGGCAGTTTTATTTTATTAAGTCGATAGAGCCATTTTAAACTTCCGGTTCTTAATTTTCTCGTCCTTAATTAATTGAAGGGTTTTTAAAATTTTGGATGATTTTACTGCCACGTAGGCCATGTGGTCAAGTACCTCAATCTTTCCCAATTCTTCTTTTTTCAATTGTCCTTTTTGAATAAGCATCCCAACAATATCCATTTTACTGATTTTATCCTTTTTGCCAGCGCCAATATAAAGGGTTTTCCATACGCTGGGTTTAGGTAATACCATTTCAGTAGGCAACGTTTCAATCTCAGGAGTAATCGTTAAAAACTTAGGCAAATAATCATCAACATCCAACAAAAAATAGGCTGTTCCTTGCGCATTCATTCGTGCGGTTCTTCCATTGCGGTGTATCATTACTTCTTCATTAGGGGGCATTTGATAGTGAACTATAGCTTCAATTTCGGGAATATCCAATCCACGGGCGGCTAAATCGGTAGTAATTAAATAGTTTATGCTTCCGTTCCGTAATTTTATAAGTGCTTTTTCCCGGTCAATCTGTTCCAAACCCCCATGATAATAGCCATGCTCAATTTTAAAAAGCGTTAACTGTTCCGAAATTCGGGTTACCACTTCCCGATGGTTGCAAAAAACTAACGTTGGTTTGTTATTAATTTTACTCAATAATAGCAGCAGTGCTTCAATTTTATCATCACCCATCACTTGTACTGATTTTAAAACCAACGACGATTTTAATTGCTGATGTTCGTTTGTGTAATTAATTGAAATACTATCGGTTAATCCAACAAAATCGGGTATTTCTTTTAATGCGGTGGCGGAGGTTAAAATGCGTTTTTTAAGATGTTTACATTTGCTAATGATGAATTCCATTTCATCTTTGAATCCAAATTCCAGCGATTTATCAAATTCATCAAGAATTAGTGTATGAGTCCGGTTAAGTTCTAAATTTTTTCGACGCAGGTGATGGGCAATCCTTCCTGGGGTTCCAACCAAAACAGCTGGAGGAACTTTCAAATTCTTCTCCTCAATCCCCACCGAATGGCCACCATAACAGCAGTTAATTTTATATGTTGTACTCATTTGTTTAAATACGGTTTCTATTTGAATGGCCAATTCGCGCGAAGGAACTAAAATCAGTACTTGAACAGAATTATTATCATCTTCTAATAATTGTAACGTAGGTAACAAAAAACCCAGTGTTTTGCCTGAGCCGGTTGGAGCAATAAGAATAACATCTTTGGGTTGGGTGATAGCCTCAATGGATGCTTTTTGCATTTCATTTAATTCGGTAATATTAAAATTCGCAAGAATGGTTGTATATTTCATTATTAAAAGTTTGTTTAATTTATTGATTGGCAAAGATACTTTATATCATCAGATATTGTAACGGATGTTCTAATTTATGGATTATGGTAACACGACCCAAGAAAATAATTGTATGATTGTAACCTATAAAGTTTTTAAATTCCAAAACAGGTAAATAAGAAAAATCAATGCTTAAAAGAGATTCTTCCGTAACTAAAATAGTTAAGCCCAGCACTTCCATTCATTCTTTGAAAAGAATTTGGCAAGCTTTTTCAGAAGCTATCCGAGGTTCCGATCGTGATTTTACGCAAATTTCCATCAATAAAGCAGTGGTATTATTGGCCATCCCCATGGTCTTGGAAATGGTTATGGAATCGGTTTTTGCTATTGTCGATATATTTTTCGTTTCAAAATTGGGCGCTGATGCCATTGCTACCGTGGGTATCACCGAATCGGTTTTAACGTTGATTTATGCTGTAGCTTTTGGTTTGGCCATGGGAACCAATGCTCTGGTATCGCGCCGGATTGGTGAAAAACATTTCAAAGAAGCGGCTAATGAAGGCGTTCAAGCTATTATTACCGGACTTATTATTTCAATAATTATTGCCATTCCGGGAGCTATTTATGCAAAGGATTTATTGCGTATTATGGGCGCATCAACGCTAATAATAAACCAATACAGTTCTTTTACAGCTATCATGTTAGGTGGTAATGTGGTTATTATGCTCCTTTTTGTAAATAATGCTATTTTTAGGGGAGCTGGCGATGCTGCTATAGCCATGCGGGTGCTATGGATTGGCAATGGTATCAATCTAATTCTCGATCCATTGCTGATTTTTGGCATTGGCCCCTTTCCGGAATTGGGTGTTGCTGGCGCTGCAGTTGCCACAACCACCGGCCGCGGAATAGCTGTTTTGTATCAGTTTTATATTCTTTTTAGCGGAAAAAGCAGAATTAAGTTGGGATTACACCATTTTCGTTTCAATTTCATGAAAATTAGGCATTTGCTGAGTATTTCAGCTGGTGGAATATTGCAATCGATAATTGCAACTACCAGTTGGATATTTATGGTTCGAATTATCTCTCATTTTGGAAGTGCCGCCGTTGCTGCTTATACTATTGCTATTCGAATTATCATTTTTTTATTGCTACCTTCCTGGGGACTAAGCAATGCAGCCGCCACTTTGGTTGGACAAAATCTGGGGGCTAAACATCCCGAAAGGGCTGAGAAATCGGTATGGAAGGTGGCTAGGATAAACATGGTTTTTTTAGGAGTATTAAGCTTGGCATTTATTGCAATACCCGGTTTTTTCATTAAACTATTTACACATGAATCCGAAATAATTATTCTGGGTTCGCAGTGTCTCCGAATCATATCTTACGGTTTTATTTTTTATGGGTTAGGCATGGTATTGGTGCAATCATTCAATGGGGCCGGTGATACCAGAACTCCAACCCTGTTCAATTTAGTTGCTTTTTGGATGATAGAAATTCCATTGGCCTATTTTCTGGCTATTGTTGCTGACTTTAAAGAAGATGGGGTTTTTTATGCTATTGTAATTGCTGAATCTTGTTTGGCAATTATGGCTTGGTATTTTTTTAAGAAAGGTAAATGGAAAACACAAAAGGTATAACGGCTCTGCCATAGGTTGTTTTAAAGTTTTTACTACAGAACTGTAATTATGAAGTTAAAAATTTATGTATTGACCGATAACGCAGCTTCCCTAACTTGTAAAGCGGAACATGGGCTGTCCTATTTGGTGGTTTTCGACGAAAAAGTACTCTTTGATACAGGGCAAACCAACCTATTTTTGGAAAACGCCCATATTTTGGAAGCCCCAATTCAAGACACCAAATATTTGATTCTGAGTCATGGACATTATGATCATGGTAATGGATTGAAATTCATCGATAACATGAAATTGATTTGCCATCCCGATGCTTTCAGTAAAAGGTATTCCGGTAAAGAAAATAAATATGTTGGATTGGATGTTGATGAAGTTGAATTAAGTAAGCGTTTTACAATCCAAACATCAAAGGAGCCTGTTTGGCTTTCTGA
>JAIFNJ010000218.1 GCA_020047835.1 Bacteroidota bacterium | reverse complement strand
AGGTTCTTGCAGCTTGGCAAGATGAATATCATCAATTGAATGATGACAAAAAAAGCCAACAAGCTTTTTACTATTCACAAAGAGAGCTCTTTAATCAGCGAAGTTCCAATGAATTGATGCAAACGGCTCTGTTAATTTTTTTAAACCGAACTTGTTTTAACGGATTGTATCGTGTGAATTCGCAAAATGGATTCAATGTTCCGATGGGTCAATACAAAAATCCAAAAATCTGCGACACAGAAAATTTAAAAGCGGTTAGTGAAGCATTAAAGAAAGTGGAATTGCGAAACACCGATTTTGAAGCTACTTCAAAAGGAATTAATACTCCTGCCTTTTTTTACATCGATCCGCCATACAAACCAGTGAGTAATTCTTCAAATTTCAATTCCTACGCAAACAGCACTTTCGGTGATACCGAACAAATTCGATTAAAAAACTTTTGTGACCAGTTGCATCAGCAAGGAAAATTGTGGATGCTCAGTAATTCTGATGTTAAGGCACTGAACCCGGAGGATAATTTTTTTGATACACTTTACCAATCCTATTCTATTGTAAGAGTGCCAGCTCGACGAAACATCAATTCCAATGGAAAAAAACGGGGAACTTTAACAGAGTTGTTAATATCCAATTATTGATTGTTAAAGATGGAACGATTGGTGAAAATATTGCAATACGGGCGGCAAGTTGTTTTTGATCAAGGTACGTTTGATGAGTGGTGTGTTTATCTGTCAGAAGATAACGGGAAACGTTATGCCCCTAAAGATGTGGAGTACTTTGCTCAATTGCAGGAATTAACCCAGTACTACCTCACAAATAAAGTTTATAACGACTTTCTGCAAATCTACTATAAAACAACCAACCGACTTGACCCAGAAGTTTTAGAACAAATTGATTGCATTGCAAAAACATATAAAGTTGAACATTCCGATACTCTGGAACAATGGTTGACTGTTTTATACGCCGGGATGATAGCCGAAGAAAATAAAAAACACGCGGTGTTAAAGAAACGGATTAAGCTGTTGGGAATGTATCAGGTATTGGTGGAACAAATCACACCTGAACAAGCGGCCATTTATAGCAAAGGTATGAGCTGGCAGGCTATTGAAAAGGTATTGCAAGCAAAAAGTCTTTAAAGCAAACCCATTTGTATCGCTAAATAAGTCAATAAAAGTGAAAGCCCAAATGCAATCATGGGCGCAATGATCCACATCACAAAAAATTTATTGACCTCCGTTTTCTTAAAAATGTTTTTAAATCCCAATTTACTCACCCCAATTCCCAAAATTGCGGCCACGTTTAGTTGAACCAATGAGGTAGGAATGCCTTTGAAAAGTGAAGCGGATAGCAATAGCGATGCCGATACAAAAGAGATAATCACTGCTTCAAGTTTTCCAAAACGGACGATGTCTTTACCGGTGTTTTTCAAAATTTTATCGCCAAAAATAGAACTTCCAATGGCAAAATTGGGGGCGATAATCAACGTAGAAAGAATCATAATCAATATAAAATGGTTCTCACCATTAAGGCCAAGTTCATTGAGGGTCATACTGGCTATTGGTCCAGCGGCATTGGCTACATTGTTTGAGCCAATGGAAAAGGCCACATACAGCGACATGGCAATAATCAGCCCTTTCAAAATGGGGCTTTCGTTCAATTGCTTCGACATGGTATAACCCCTCCGGCGTAATGGCTTATAAATATATTTACCCAGTAAAAAGCAGATAAAAAAGGCTATCACTGGTAAAATAAACCAGGTGGGGAGTATCTGAAAAAAAAGTTTGTGACTGTTGAACTGATGAAATAAGATAGCAGGAGCTGTTACGGCCAGCACAGTGGATTGGCTGGTTGACTGAGGAATCCCGAATAAATTGGCTACTAATAGCGAAACTCCCACTGAAAAAAGAATAATGGTAACCAATACAAAGTCCATCAAATCAGGGTTTAGCAATTCCTTGCCTATGGTAACCGTGGTGGCTTTTCCAGCAATAATGGCTCCCAAAAAAACCATCAAACCAAATAAACCGGGAATCAAACTTTTACGGATTGCATTGGCTCCAAAAGCGGCCGAAAACGAGGGCCCTGTTCCACTTCCGCCCATATTGATGGCTAAAAACATAGCAGCAATGAATGGAATTAGTAAATGGCTAAAAAGAGGAGACATGCGAATTTAAATTTATTGAAATGTTTGGATGCAACTAAACAATGACCTTGATTTTTAATGAAACAAAGCTACAGGATGTAATATCGAAATCAACCCCTAGTTTTACCTCTTTTTATATGGGCTTTTAAGCGTATTACCGATCTGTTTTTCCGATTGCTGTGGATTGTTATTCCCATTTTTCTATCTTTACCAAAAATAATTCCATTACCATGCAACCCTTAGCTGAGAGGCTCCGTCCCAATTCACTTGACGAATATATTGGTCAGAAACATCTGGTAGGTCCGTCGGCTATTTTGCGCCAGAGCATTGAATCGGGGCACATACCTTCCATGATATTATGGGGACCTCCGGGAGTAGGAAAAACCACCTTGGCTCATATCATCTCGAATCAGCAAAACAGGGCTTTTTATAGCCTGAGCGCCGTAAGCAGCGGAGTTAAGGATGTTCGAGAAACCATCGATAAAGCACAGCGGGGACGGTTTTTCAACCAGCCCAACGCCATTATGTTTATCGATGAGATTCACCGTTTTAGCAAGGCTCAACAGGATTCCTTATTGGGCGCTGTAGAGCAGGGAACCATTACCTTGATTGGGGCTACCACCGAAAACCCGTCGTTTGAGGTGATATCGCCTTTGCTTTCGCGATGCCAAGTATATGTGCTTAAATCGTTGGAAAAGGAAGATTTGAACGAATTGCTCACCCGCGCACTAACACAAGATATTGAACTGAAAAACCTTTCCATTGAAGTGGAAGAGGTAGAAGCCATGTTCCGCTTTTCGGGTGGCGATGCACGCAAGCTGCTCAACATTATTGAATTGGTGGTTCATGCATCGGACCCATCGAAAATAGTGATTACCAACAAACGGGTGGAAGAGATTTTACAGGAGAACATTGCCTTATACGACAAACAAGGCGAAATGCATTACGACATAATATCCGCATTCATCAAATCAATCCGCGGAGGGGATCCAAATGCAGCCGTTTACTGGCTGGCCCGAATGTTGGAAGGCGGCGAAGACATCAAGTTCATTGCCCGGCGGTTGGTAATTTTATCGGCCGAAGATATTGGCCTGGCCAACCCCAATGCCTTGCTAATGGCCAACACCTGTTTCGATGCCATTCATAAAATTGGAATGCCCGAGGCCAGAATCATCCTTTCTGAATGCTGTGTTTATTTGGCAACCAGCCCAAAAAGCAATTCCACTTATTCTGCTATTGATGAAGCATTGGCCGAAGTTCGCAATTCAGGAGATTTACCGGTTCCATTACATTTGCGAAACGCCCCAACCAAACTGATGAAACAATTGGGTTACGGCAATGACTACAAATATTCCCACAGTTACGAAGGCAATTTTGCAGAGCAGGACTTTTTACCAAAGAAAATCCGGGAAAGAAAGTTCTATAATCCCCAAAAAAACCAGCAGGAAGAAACCATTAGGGCTCGGCTGGCCGGCTGGTGGAAGAAAAAATATGGATATTGATTTTTTAACAGATTGTTAGAGATTAGAATTTAGACAAAACAAAACTAATTGGATAATACAAATTGTATAACAGCCTCAATTTTTTTAATCGTAACACAAAATGTTGTTTGACTGGATTATTCCTGAAGCTCCTTTTTGGTTTTAATAATTTGCTCAACGTTCCAAGGCAATTCAAAGGTGAACTCCTCGCTGCGAGCATGACAATCGCTTTTTCTGCAATTGGAACATAAATCATCGGTACACGCATCGGTATGAATGGTTAAATCAACTGTTTCGGAATAACCATTCTTAACGACTTCCTGCAAATGATCAATCTCTACATGAGCTTCACGCACATTCATATACCAAGGTAAAGTAAGGTCGCAATCTAAATGATAGGAATTCCCATAACGGACCAGTTTAACATTGTGAATATTCACCCAGTTTTCGGTGCGGTGTTTAAACATAATCAGTGCAATGGTGTCAATTATTTTGAAATCGGCTTCATCCATAAGCACCGACGTGGTCTCTTTCATTATTTTTATTCCTGTATAAATAATAATACCTCCAAAAATAATAGCAATTAAGCTGTCGAGCCAAGCCAACCGGGTTACCATCAGTAATACCAAACCAATAACCAAACCAATACTTGAATAGGTGTCGGACTGTAAGTGCTTGCCACCAGCCACTAGCGCAGCCGAATTGTGTTTTCGTCCGGTTTTAATGCTGTAATAGCCCACAATATAATTTACTATCCCGGCCACGGCAATAATGACGATACCTATATCCAATTGCTGGATTTCAGCCGGTACAAAGAACCGCTTTATAGCTTCGAAAATAATAATCAAACCAGCAAAAAATATCAAGAGCCCTTCCAGCGATGCCGATAATAGCTCCACTTTACCATGACCAAAGGGATGGCCAGTATCTTTGGGTTTTAATGCCAATCCGATGCTGTACAAGCTTACCAGCCCGGTTATAACATTAACGGTACTTTCTAAGGCATCAGTTAAAATTCCTACCGAATTGGTAAGGTAATAGGCGGCTAGTTTACCGATAAATAAAATAATTGAAATAGTAACAATCCGTTTTTGAACGGTTAGTTTGATTTTATCCATAACCTAATTTGAAAATAATTTTCGAAAGATAATCAAAAGCAGGCACCTTTCTCTTTTTTGAAAAAAACGAACTTTGGCCGATTAATATATCAATTAACAGGTTTCGCGGTTCACAGTGAAAACATATACCCGAAATTTATTTACATTTGAACCATGTTGAAAAAAGGAGTCTATATTATTTGCCTTTTAGGATTGTTTTGGACAAAAGGTTCGGCCTTTACCTATCCAACCAATCACCCGCTGCTGAATAATGATATTATAAAAGATAGCAATGCATTATATTTCAATTTCTACAATGCAAACTTTTTGTGGGACAACGAATTCTTTAACGATATTGTGAACGGTTACACTTTAGTTGGCTATTTCATTACCCCAGAATTACAGTACCATTTTAATGAACACCTTGTTATAGAAGGGGGAGTGCATCTGCTTAAATACAGTGGCATCGATTCTTATACCCGAGTGGTTCCAACGTATTCAGCAATTTACAGGAAAAACGATTTTACACTCATCATGGGCAACATAAGGGGAACTATCAACCATAGGTTGCCCGAGCCCATTCTTTTTTCGGAACGGTATTTTACCAATAATCTGGAAAACGGGGTACAGTATATTCTCGAAAAAGATCGGTTTCACTTTGACACCTGGCTCGACTGGCAAAACTTTATTTTCCCCGAGGATGAAAGTCAGGAGAAACTTACGGCGGGAATTTCTGCCATACCATCGATCATAAAAACAGGGGAATGGGAAGTTAAGTTACCGGCATCACTATTGGTTGGGCATC
>JAIFNJ010000215.1 GCA_020047835.1 Bacteroidota bacterium | reverse complement strand
TGAGACGAAACGCCCCCGCAAATGTGAGGGTGCAATTTCGGCAATATACATGGGTGAAAGTGCTGATGCCAACCCAATACCAACTCCACCAATAATGCGAAAACTAATAAACATCAGGTATGAAGAGGCAAGTCCTGTTCCCAATGATGCTATAGTAAAAAGAATAGCAGAAAGCAATAACGGCCATTTCCGTCCGAATTTATCGCTCAAAACACCCGAAACAACAGCTCCCATAATACAACCAATTAGGGCGCTACTCATCGCCCAGGCTTGCAAATTTGGAGTAGTGGCTATGTCAAAAAACCGCTCATAAAAGGGTTTTGCACCGCCAATCACAACCCAGTCGTATCCGAAAAGTAACCCACCCAAAGCCGAAATCAATGAGATGCCAAGAATATAGGGTTTATTGAAATTTTTCATTTTTATTTAACTTTTTCATCAATAAATTGGGTAAATAAAATCCTACATTACCAACAGTAAATAGGTGGCAATCCGCTCAGAATCTGCTATTGTTGCTTTTCTTATAATCACGTTATTGTTTATTGGGCGCATTAAAATTACCACTTATTGTAGGCTATGTCGATATTTTATTCCTTTTTATTAAACCGGTACCCGATATTTATACTTATAAATGGCAACACAGGCGAAAACAATGGCATGGGTGATGTATTCATTTCAAAGCCTGATTTTGTGTTTTCAATATTCGATGATGAATAAATGGTTAAGGGCTGGTTTAACCGCAAGTCATAGATGAACCTATTCTTTTTCCAGATATATCCAAGGGACATATTGGTGGTAAGGTTGTGCAAATCGGCTTGTGTGTATTTATTGTGATACAGCCAATATCGAGCAAAACCGCCAATATACCATCCGCTTTCATTGTGTTTGAAATAATCAAGAATAAAAAAATTATATCCAAATTGAATTTGCGGGATACTATTATATTCATTTGATTTTCCGTAAGTTAATCGGGTTTCTAACGAATGGTGGTTTTTGAAATAACCACCGCTTACTGTGAAACCATACTCTAAATTTGAAAACAAGGGAACTAAAACATTTGCTGCTGCACTATTTTTATTTAAACCGGCAACAGGTGATAACAAGTTAGTTGAAAGATAGTATTCCCTGTCGGTTGTTTGAGCCAATGAACTAAATACAAGGCTAACCATTATAGCTATAATAGATAATTTTCTCATTTTTTTATTTGTTAAAAATCCCAAGTTTACCATATACGTAGGCATTGTTTCCGGTTGCCCGTTCGGTGATTGTTCCAGCAGGGTTTATTAAATGGGTAAAGCCTGTATAGTCAAAAAATCCTTCAGTACCAAAACGGTTTGCAAAAACTATCCAAGTGTTCATTTGAGTTCCCACGTAACTTATAGTTGCATTCATATCAGTTGATGAAGTTAGGCTATGTAATATTACATCTACTTTTGCATCAGCAATTTCGTGGGTTATTTTGTTGCTTTGCATATCGGAACAAATAAACATGGCTGCTCTTATGCCGTCAATTTCAGTCACAACCAATTCATTGCCTGCTGTTATTTTGTTGTCAATATCGGTTTCATTCAAATTGCGTTTACGGTATTTTACTAATTCGCCTGTTGGCCTTATTAAAACCTGGGTGTTATACAAATTATCGGATGTTGCATCCAGTTCTGTCATCCCAAAAACAATGGTTACATTGTTGGCAACGGCACTGTTTTTAATTGAATCGGTTGAGGCTCCGGGTACCGTTTCACTCATCAAGCGTTGATATCCGTCTTTTGTGTCTTCGTCAAAATACCATTCAAGTATCAATTCGCCAAAAACAATTACCTGGATATCGTTATGCTCCAATTTAATTTTTTCCACCATTGTTTTAATGGTATTTAAAGTAGCCTGCTTATCGGTTTTCGATGGCTGAATACTAACTGCTGCAACACTTAAATGTTTGGGTGCGTTGCTGTCGTCATAGTCAATTTTGGCACTATACATATCTATTGGCGAATAATCGAGCCAATCTTTCTGACAACTTACCAGCATTGCCGGGAGTAAAACATAAAATAAGATTTTAATTTTCATTTTTACTATTATTTAACGTTTAATTTAATTATTATCAGATATTAAAAGTCGGTTGTTATGCTGCCGCAGCCTTACAATTATTTAAAGTTCGATTGCGGCATCACATTGAAAGCACAAAACCAAAATTGGCTATTCATTGTTTTTTATATTTATAACTGTCATTACATCATTCCTGTTTAATTCTGTTTCTGGATTAAATTTTTCACTGTTCATATAGTCGAGTATGCTTTTTTCGAGTTGCTTGCTTGCCGGACGATTATCCATATTGGTACTAAAATCAACCGAACAAACCACTAATTTTCCTTTTCCAACTTTGCATTCCCACAAATAAGCAAGTTTATCATTCACAATATAGGAGTCAATTACACTAATAAGTGGTTTTATTTCGAAGGGCAAGTCATTCATATTCATGGCATAAGCATTCATTGTTATGTCCCACCATTGCCAGTTTGAATAAAATTCTGTTGGGAAATTTTTGAATACCTGATGTTTTGGGTCGCATAAAATGCCCATAGTATGTGCTTGTTGCGGCCATTTGTGTATGGAGTTCCAGAAAATGGTTGTAAAACAGCTTTCGCGATATTTCTGAAGTGTGTTGTTATCCAATTGCAAAAATACTTTTTGTCCTTCGGCTAATTTTTGAAATAAAACATCCGTATCCGAACCGTTTAAAACCAAAATATCGCCTGCGCTTTTTTTAATATTTTTCGGATACACCCAAATATCCCATGTGTTTTCGGCTCCGGTATTAGGAATTGTAACAATTAGGGTTAATTTGGAAGCGGCTGTAATATTTTTAAGTGGAAAACTGATTGCCGCGAATGAAGTAAGACCTCCTTTTTTAATGGTAAGTTGGTTAAGAACGCCTTTCATTATAATAGTATTCAGCGAATCGGTTAGTTTCCATATTGGTTTAGCAGCCAACAAATCGTCAAAAGTAAAATTTGCAATATCTATTTTGGCTTCAAATTGCTCGTCATTAGTCCATACCCGTTTTTTCATCAATGCCAGGGGCACTATCGGTTGGCAATATTCACTGTGTTTCTGGGGCGTAACCAATCCTTTCGATTCCCAAAAATCATTCAAAATGCCAACTATTGAAATATACTGACCTTGATAGTCGTGCAAATCGAGTAATTGAAAACCGCCATAGTTAGGAGTTCTGAGTATGGATTCCATTTCTTCTTTGTACAAAATGCTCGACAGCATTCCTGATGCTTGTGCAAATTCCTTGTTATAGGGCAGTAAACCTCTCTTTTCAATTTGAGACTTAATGCGCTCATAGTTTGTATTGCGCAATACGCCTTTTTGGTACTTTGGTATTTCGTCAAAATTGGGGAATACGGCCCATTGTCCCATTTCGTGGGCAATAATTGGCACCTCTAATCCTTTTATTTCCGACGAAAAGTTCGACTGTGTTTCGGGTTGATATAAGTTAAACCGGCTTGAATTTACCACATCGCCGCCACCCCATGTAATGCCGACTATGCGTTTTGCAAAGGGCCATTCATCTGTTTTTTCAATGCCCCATGCCGACACAAAAAAATCGTCGTTTGCTCCCTCACGCACAGGATGACTGGTATTGGCATATAAATGTCGGTTATCTTTTATTTTTGCTTGGGCAACAATTTTTTCATTTGCCTCAACACGTTGCAAAACCTCATTGTTGAGCGAAAGCATGCAAAATGAAGGATGGTTGCCGTAAGTATCGAGAATGCGTTCAATTTCGGAATAAGGCGCACCGGCAAGTTCGGGTTGCAGATACAAGCCTACTTCGTCGGCAGCCTGAAAAGCAGCTTCGGGTGGACACCAGGTGTGATAACGCACATGGTTCAACCCGTACGATTTAATAATTTTCATTATTTCAACCCATTTATCTTTTTGCATGTATGGATAGCCGGTTAATGGGAATGAGCCGCAATCAAGTGTTCCACGCATAAAAACATTATTCCCGTTAATGGTAAGGTAACCGTTCTTTGTTCCTATTTCGCGCATCCCAAAGGTTGTAGTAAAACGGTCCACTATTTTGCCATCGCTTACCAACTCACATTTCAATTCATATAGTACCGGCGTAAATTCGCTCCATAATTGCATTGGTTTTGGTATTGAAAGTTCCGTTGTTAGTGAATCTTTAATAGCTATTTCGGTTTTTATTAATTCAAACTTGTTATTGCCTTTCGTTCTTACAGAAAATTCAACTTTCGTGTTTTTCAGGCTGCTCTGCGGTTCAAAAACGAGTTTTACATCAATGCTTCCGGTTTTTATATGAGGATAAACTGATACATTGTCAATCTGAGCAGTGCTGTTTTTTGCTATCAGTTCAATTCTACCCACAACACCATTCCACGATGATCCGTTTCCGCCATAACCGTGATGACCGAAATGTGCATACCGCATATCCTCTTTATTTATGAGAACGGTGAGTGTATGTTCGCCGCTTTGTATTGATTTATCAATGGTTATCACATGAGGATAAGCCAAGCCGTAATCTTCACCCACCTTTTTATCGTCCCAAAACACGGTGCTACCACCTAAAGTTCTCTCCATAAAAAGCGAAACCGTTTTGTTATTCCAACTTTCAGGAACAACTACTTTGCGCTGAACCCAAAATGCGCCATCATAAGTTCTTAGACGTTCCAGACCGGGTGTATATATCTGC
The DNA here is from genome assembly GCA_020047835.1 of Bacteroidota bacterium. Taxonomy (GTDB): domain Bacteria; phylum Bacteroidota; class Bacteroidia; order Bacteroidales; family SZUA-534; genus GWE2-40-63. The sequence goes on along the minus strand of JAIFNJ010000215.1, from coordinate 800 downwards.
GATTCTTTCAGTACTGCGCCAATACTCGCCTCATCGGTTGAGCCAGGCAGGTTTATCCAATCGGTTACTGTAAAATCGGCATTTTTAAAATATATTTGATTCAGCATCGAAACCGATTTATTGGTTGGTAGTTCTGTCTTATACCATTCTTCTGATACACCAACTTTTGTTGGCCAATCCTTAGAATTTCCATCGAGAACAATTCGCCATTTGCCGGCTAAAGAGATATTCTCCTGCGACATCAACTTTGTTATAGTTCCGAATAATAACAAAAGAATGAGGTTGATTGATATTAATTTTATTTTCATGTGTTTTTTTTGGTTTTTACGTTATTTATTGAATATCAATTAAATAATCGAAGATTGTAAGGTTATAATTTGATTGTCCTTATTTGCACCGATTGAATTGGAGGCAGATCGTTTTCAGGCCTGTCCAGATAGAAGTAAGCCGTCGAGGAAAGATCATCAGACCGGTAAAAGTTTGTCCAGCCTTCAGGAAGGTCTTTGCTAGCCAGATCGACAGGCTTTTCAGGATTAAATAACATGTGTATTGTCGGTATTTCGTAAAGGGTTATTGGAATAAGCGGGACACCATTCTTTTGCAGACCGATAACCTTGGCTTTCTCGGTTCCACCGATTTGCTGAATGGTAACTTTGATGTCGTTTTTAAAAAAGATAGGATCAGGAATGTGATACCTGAAAAATGCCCATTGATTTTTCTCCCCACCTGCAAACAGGCAACCAGTGTAACGGGTGCAGAATTTCCCTTGTCCCCAGGCCGTTCCAATATAATCTTCGGTA
>JAIFNJ010000144.1 GCA_020047835.1 Bacteroidota bacterium | reverse complement strand
GATGGAACTTGCAGCGCCCGCTGCGAGAGAAATATATAAATAAAAGTGAAGCAGGCGTTTCGTTATCCTTGAATTCGCAGTGCGGCAAAGGGAATTGCAGCGCCCGCTGCGGGGATTATTTAAGTGAAGCTGTTGTTTCCATTTTAAAAAGCGAAGCAGGCGCTTCGCTGTCCAGAGCATGGAACTTGCAGCACTCCGTTAAATCGAGACAAGATGCTACGAGAATTTAGTAGATTGGTCGAAAATGGGAAGAAGGGTTGATGGGAAAAAAACTATAAATAGTTTGATAGCCCTTGCTATGATGAAATGATAGTGTTACCATGTCCCACTGGGTGAAAATAAAAAATCGGTTGAAGAGTCGATATCGTATAAATACTGATGCCCTTTAGTTTCCTTTGAACAAAATGGTTTTAACAACAAAATCATTTTTTCATAACCAATTAGGGTCAAATCGCAAAAGAAATTTATTTTGTCCAGAGTGGTTATTCCCAAGTCTTCTTTTGAAATGCGAAGGGTCAAATGGCAATTGCGTCCTTGAATAAAATCAGTCGTGGTAAGGTCGAGCTGTTTTTTGTTTATTATAATGGTTTCCTGAATAGCCTTTGAAAATTTTTCTGCCTGTACCCGGTCAAAGTCATAAAGACGCACCAGATTATCGCCGTAAGTATTTATGTGGTCATTATAGTCAAGCATCATTATTATAAGATTTTACCGATAAGACCTGCCACCATTCATCTTTATGTTTTTATATTTCAACCTCATCATTTGAAATAGTTGGATCGGGCTTTTTTTTCCAAAAGGTTATTTTCTGCCACAGCTTTTCTATAAAGCTCTTACCTATTAAAAATATACTGGCATAAAACAGGATTTCGCCGGCTACTATTAATGAAGTTGTAATTATAGCCAGCTGCTTTTTTGAAAAATCAAACCACGGAAAAACCAATATGAGCAAAAATAAAATACAGGAAACCACAAGAAGTATATAACCTATGGTTTTAACCAGTTTTTCATTTTTCATGGTAAAATCCTTATTTCAGTGCTTATAATCCTAACGAATAATCGTTGCATCGCGGTCGGGACCCACCGAAACAATGGAAACGGGAACACCGGTCTCTTTTTCAATAAACTTCACATAGTCGGCCAATTCCTTGGGCAACTCTTTTTCAGAGGTTTTACCGGTAATATCGCAATTCCAACCCTTGAACTCTTTGTAAACCGGTTCAATGTTGTTATCAATTTCATAAGGAAAATAATCGAGGGTTTTTCCATCCAATTTGTAACCAACGGCAACTTTAATGGTATCAAAGCTGTCGAGCACATCGGCTTTAGTCATTATCAGTTCGGTCACTCCATTTATCATGATGCTGTATTTCAATGCAACCATGTCGAGCCAGCCACAACGGCGTGGCCTTCCTGTGGTACTGCCGTATTCGTGGCCAATATCCCGCATTTTTTGGCCAACTTCATCGAAAAGTTCCGTAGGGAATGGACCCGAACCCACGCGGGTGCAATAGGCTTTAAAAATACCAATAACAGAACCAATTTTTGATGGTGCAATTCCCATTCCGGTGCATGCTCCGGCACAAATGGTATTCGATGAGGTAACAAACGGATAGGAACCAAAATCAATGTCCAGCATGGAACCTTGAGCCCCTTCGGCTAAAATCCGGGTATCTTTCTCGTTGATATACTTATTAATGACATGTTCACTATCGATGAATTGGAATGTTTTTAGCAATTCAATACCTGCAAACCAATCTTTCTCCAATTGCTCCAAGTTATATGCAAAATTATATAGCGAAAGTTGTTTTAAATGCAGTTGTTTTAATTGTTCGTATTTTTCTTTGAAATTGGGTTGCAGAATGTCCCCTACCCGAATGGCATTTCTGGCTACTTTATCGGTGTAGGCTGGTCCTATCCCTTTTAAGGTAGAACCAATTTTGCCTTTTCCTTTGGCTTCTTCCATGGCTCCATCGAGTATTCGGTGAGTAGGAACTATTAGGTTTGCTTTTTTAGCAATTAATAGCCTTTTATTAAGGGTTATACCAAATTTCTTCTCAATCTCCTCCACTTCTGTTTTAAAGATAGCCGGGTCAAGCACTACACCATTTCCAATAATGTTTATGGCCTTTTCATGAAATATTCCTGATGGTATTAGATGCAGTACATGTTTCTGATTATTGAACTCCAAACTGTGACCGGCATTTGCTCCGCCCTGGAAACGCGTTATTACCTGATAACCGGAAGTTAATACATCAACAATTTTTCCTTTCCCTTCATCGCCCCACTGCAGTCCTAATAGTACATCTACTTTCATTATATTGCTATTTACTTATATGTTTAAAACGCCTTGTATTTAATTTTGATTGAAATATGATTCTAAAAATCAGCCCCGAATTTACTAATTATTTTTTCTTTCGAGGTATGTTATTTTGATAAGTTATCAAAAAAAATCCCCTTGTTATCGGGGACTATTATTCATTACAAAAGGAAGGCCATTTATTTTTCTTTACTTAATTCTTTTTTACAAATACTGCAGATACCATAGCAATAGAGTGCGTGGTAAGTAAGTTCAAAATCATGCTGCTTTGCTGCCCGGGCTTCAATATCATCAACCCGTGCATCGCAAAACTCGGTTACTTTTCCGCAATTGGTGCATATTAAATGCTCATGTGGGGCACAGTTGTAAGCTTTTTCAAACTGAGCAATGTTTTTCCCAAACTGATGTTTTATCACCAAATTGCAATCAAGCAATACATCAATGGTATTATATAATGTAGCACGACTCACCCGGTAATTTTTGTTTTTCATGTGACCGTACAACGTTTCAATGTCAAAATGGCCATCAGAATTATAAATCTCATCTAAAATAGCAAACCGTTCCGGGGTTTTTCGATGACCTTTACGCTCCAAATACTTTATAAATAGCTCTTTTACCCTTTCGCTAATGGGATTTAATTCCTGAGATTCAAATTTATAATTATCCATAATTTAGACTAATTCAAAATAGCAATCAAAAGTAAAAATTATTTTCATTTATAACAGTATATCTAACTATTTTCAGTGGAAATATTCCTTGATAGCCAAAAGATTCGAATGCCAATTAGTTTAATTGGGAAATAAAAACGGTGTACTCAATGAAAACATCATTTTCGGAAAAAATTTCATTCGTGATCCTTAATTTCCATGCGGGCCGTTTGGGTGATTCCTTTTACACGGCTTAAGTTCATAATTAAGGTATTCAGGTCACTTGCATTTCGGACATACACATCAATGGTACCTTCAAAAATACCATCGTGACTTTCAAAATTAATGGCACGCATATTTACATTCAACTCCTGTGATATAACGGTAGTGCAATCATTAACAATACCAATATCATCGATTCCTTTGAGAGATATTCTTCCCAAAAAGGCTAATATACGCTGTGTGGTCCATTCAACTTTAACTACATTCTGACTTTCGCTCGAATTTAAGCGAATGGCTTTGGGGCACGATGTTTTATGTATTTCCAATTCGTCATCGTCGGCTTTATACCCAATTACATCGTCACCTGGAATGGGATTGCAACAACTGGCAATGTTGTAGTTGCGCATGTTATCGTCAACAATCAGGGTTTTTGACTTATCAAACATTTTAGCTGCATCGGTATTTTCCTGATTACCGATTCCCCAAAACTTAATATACTTATTCAGCGAACGTTTTTTGAGCACTTTTTTAAAATATTCCTGATCAAACATATCTTCGCCAATGCGATAATAAAGCTCTTCCTTGTTTCGCGTATTGTAATGGTTGTAAAGCTTTCTGAAAACCGTGGAATTGGGTTTCATGTCCATTTCAACAAGCAAATTTTCGAGGTGTATTTTTCCTTTTACAGAAATAATACGACGTTTTTCGCGGAAAGCTGCTTTAAGTTTTGTTTTTGCTTTTGCTGTAGATACAAATTTGAGCCACAACAAATCCGGTTGTTGTTTTAGCGAAGTAAGAATTTCAATTTGGTCGCCACCCTGTAATACATGATTCAAACCCACCAGTTTGTGATTTACTTTGGCACCAATGGCATGAAGCCCAATTTCAGAGTGTATAAAAAATGCAAAATCGAGTGCCGTTGAGCCGCTAGGCAAGGTTATGATTTCACCTTTTGGGGTAAACACCATAATCTCAGAAGTAAAAAGGTTGAGTTTAAACTCGTCTAAAAACTCCAATGCATCCGATCTTGGATCTTCCAGCATTTCCCTGATTTCCTTAATCCACCGGTCCAATTCGCTTTCGTGGTGTGTAGCTCCCTTATATTTCCAATGGGCGGCATACCCTTTTTCCGCTATTTCATTCATCCGGTTCGACCGTATCTGTACCTCAACCCATTTGCCGCCTGGACCCATAACCGTGGCATGGAGTGCTTCGTAGCCGTTGGCTTTAGGCTGGCTCACCCAATCCCTAATCCTATCGGAACGGGGAATATACATATCGGTAACAATGGAATAGATGCTCCAGCACTGCGCTTTTTCAGGTAAGTTGGGTTTGGGTTCAAAAATAATCCGAATGGCAAACAAATCATATACTTCTTCAAAACTAACTTTTTTGGTCTCCATTTTATTCCAAATGGAGTAAATGGATTTTGGCCGCCCCGAAATTTCAAATACAAAACCTTCTTCGTTCAATTTATTAGTGATGGGCAATGCAAACCGGTTAATATAAGTCAGCCTTCGTTTCTCGGAGTCAAGAATATTATTCACAATATTATCGTAATCCTGCGGATGCAAATACTTCAAACACAAATCTTCCAATTCCGATTTTATAGCATACAAGCCCAATCGGTGGGCCAATGGAGCATATATATACAGTGTTTCTCCGGCAATTTTCAATTGTTTGTTTGGGGGCATTGACTCCAATGTGCGCATGTTATGGAGCCTATCGGCCAATTTGATGATAATTACCCTCAAATCGCCCGTCATGGTCATTAATATTTTGCGGAAATTTTCAGCTTGCAAATCGGTTCGGTTTACAAAAACCCCCGATATTTTAGTTAGGCCATCCACAATTGCTGAAATTTTATCACCAAATTGATGCTGTATTTCTTCAATGGTAACTTCGGTATCTTCCACCACATCGTGCAGCAAGGCTGCCAAAATGGACTTTGTTCCTAATCCAATTTCATGAGTACAAATTTTAGCTACAGCAATTGGGTGCAATATATAGGGTTCGCCCGATTTACGACGCATGTTAGCATGAGCCTCGTAGGCCATGTTAAATGCTTTTCGAATTAAATCGCGTTGATCTTGATCCGTAATATTTTCTGCGATGTGAAGGAGCTCGTTAAACTCTTTCAATATGACCTTTTTTTCCTTAACTGTGAATCGATTCATTTGCTTTACCTCGGCATCTTTTAACCTAAAAATCTATTTTGTTATCAAACCATCAAAGTTACTAATTTTAGGATGCCGCAGAAGTTTGGATGAAAAAAAATTGAGTGGATGGGCTCTGGATGCTGGTTGCTGCCCCGGAGCCTTCGTAGGATTTTCCTAAAGAAGTAGTATAGGTATAATGATATAAATAGGCACCTTCGGAAACCGAAACTCCATTTTTAGTGCCATTCCAGAATTCGCCGGAATCGTCGGAATAAAATACTATCCCACCGTAGCGGTCGTAAACATATAGTTTAAATGCAGTTACGGTTACGTTTTTTATATATGATTTTTCGGAAATTGTATTTACAAAAGGGCCAAAATTTTCATTAATACCATCCCCATTAGGTGAAAATGCCTCGGGTATTTCAACTATGGGGTTGCGAGTAACACATTCGGTTTGCGACGAGCTTTTATTGTTGTTGTTATCGGTGGCTTCAACGAAAAAGCAAAATTTTTCTGAGGTTTCAGTTCCTAAGTCATTCAAATTAAATTTTTTGGTATTTCCTTTTGGCTCTGCTGCTCCCCCATCAATGCTTACAAATACCACATACTCTTCGCTGGTGGCATCTACAAAACTGCTTTCCCAGCTTAAAGTAACATCAAAGTCTTGCATAGCAACTTGGAGCTGCAACGGTTTTACATGTTGGGTTTCGCCGGCTATTTGCTGACAATTAT
>JAIFNJ010000206.1 GCA_020047835.1 Bacteroidota bacterium | reverse complement strand
GGGGGTTTTTAATCTTAAAAAAGGGGAACTGTTAAAGATTCCCGGTATTGGCAACCAATTGGTTGACGTATTAAAAAGTACCGATTACTTCCGAAAAGCCGATGAAGAACTGGAGTTTGCCCAAAAATATAAAATCCAGATTTCAACGATTTTTGAAGAAGAATATCCAGCCCGTTTAAAACAATGCGAAGATGCTCCATTACTAATATTTACTAAAGGTCAGCCCATTGAAACTCAAAAAAAGTATGTGGCCATTGTTGGTACCCGAAGTGCCACCAGTTATGGTAAGGATTTTTGCAATACGCTGATTGAAGCATTAAAAGAAAGGGGTCACGAAGCAATAATTGTGAGTGGTTTAGCTTATGGAATTGACATAAGCGCCCATAAAGCTGCATTAAAATATGGTTTGGGAACCATCGGGGTTTTAGCACATGGACTCGACACCATTTATCCGGCACAGCACCGCAAAACGGCGGCCGAAATGATTGAAACGGGAGGCTTAATTACCGAATTCATGCATGGGACTTTTCCTGATAAAAATAATTTTGTTCGCCGGAACCGAATAATTGCCGGTTTAAGTGATGCCGTTATTGTAGTAGAATCGAATGTTACCGGTGGTGCTTTAATTACCGCCGAATTAGCGGTGTCCTATAACCGCGATGTATTTGCTTTACCGGGTCGCACCGGTGACAAATATTCATCGGGTTGCAACAATTTAATAAAAACAAACCGTGCAGCATTGATTGATTCCATTAAAGATTTGGAGTATCAAATGGGTTGGCAAACAGAAAATAAACCGGTGCAACGGGAGCTTTTTATTGAATTTACCGAAGAGGAAAAAACCGTTATGAATTTATTTACCGATATAAAACCGATTACCATTGATGAAATATGCCGTCAATCGGAACTACCCATGCCAAAAGTATCGGCCCTATTATTAAATCTTGAATTTGCCGGAGCCATTAAATGCATGCCCGGTAAGTTATTTTATAAAATGTAACTTTTAAAGCTAATTCAAGCAATTATGGAATTCATTGACACACACGCTCATCTATATGCTGAAGAATTTATTGCCGATAAAAACGAAGTGTTACAGCGGGCAATAAATGAAGGAGTTACTAAAATAGTACTTCCTGCTATTGACAGCAAACACCATCAGGAAATGATTTTAATGGCGGAGCAGAACTCGGGTGTATTATTTCCGCTAATTGGATTACATCCTACTTCAGTTGACAGTAATTATAAAAAGGAACTTTCGATTATTGAAAATTACCTTACTCAACGTTCTTTGTTTCATGGAATTGGAGAAATTGGCATTGATCTGTATTGGGATAAAACCCATTTCAAAGAACAATTGGATGCTTTTACCACACAAGTTAAATGGGCCATCGAAATGAATTGGCCTATTGTAATTCATACCCGAAACTCGTTCACCGAAGTGTGCGATGCTTTGGAACCATTAGTCACCAATAGTTTGAAAGGAATCTTCCATTGCTTTGGAGGCACCCTTGAAGAGGCTAACCGAATAAAAAATATCGGATTTATGATGGGTATAGGCGGTGTGGTAACCTTTAAAAACTCGCAATTGACTAATGTTTTGAAACAAGTTGAATTAAATCATATTGTTTTAGAAACAGATAGTCCTTACCTTGCACCCGTTCCTTTTAGAGGAAAACGCAATGAAAGCAGTTACTTAAAACTGGTTGCAGAACAATTGGCATCCATATATCAAGTGCCAATTGAGGAAATAGCAGCCCAAACTACTGATAATGCGTTAAGGGTTTTTAAATTGTAATACAAAGAAAAAAGAGGTATACTCAATCACTAGTAGTCCTGTTGCTTTTATTGTGACAGGCACTACCTTCAATAGCTAAGTATTAGATTTATGTTTTGGAAGAATCGAGAAGAAAAATTAACCGAGTGTATTTATATGGCAAATTCAGGAACATCGATACTTATAATATATACAGGGGGAACCATTGGCATGATTAACGATCCGGAAACTGGTTCGCTGGCTCCGTTCGACTTTGATCATGTAATGCATCAAGTTCCTGAACTCAATAAGTTTGGGTTCAATTTAACCACTATCACATTTGAAGAAGTGGTTGATTCATCGAACATTACTCCTGAAATTTGGATTCATCTGGCGGAATTGATTGAGAGGAATTACGAAAAATACAATGGCTTTGTTATTCTTCACGGTACCGATACCATGGCCTATTCAGCCTCAGCACTGAGCTTTTTACTCGAAAATTTGGGAAAACCGGTGGTTTTTACAGGGGCTCAATTGCCCATAGGTACGCTACGCACCGATGGTAAAGAAAATTTCATTAGTGCCATTGAAATTGCCGCAGCATCAAAAAATAACCAACCCATAGTTCCTGAAGTTACGATATTCTTTGAAAATAAATTATACCGTGGAAACCGCACCCGGAAACACAATGCTGACTACTTTGATGCCTTTCGATCGTACAATTATCCCGAATTGGCAAAAGCCGGTATCAATATTTCCTATAATTATTCGGCCATCCATTATCCGGTAATTAAACACGACCTTAAAGTATATCACGAACTGGAACGAAATGTGGCCATCTTAAAACTTTTTCCGGGTATTACACCCGAAGTGGTGGATGCAATTATCAATATAAAAGGATTAAAAGGACTGGTTTTAGAAAGCTATGGTTCGGGTAATGCCCCAACTTTAATTTGGTTTATCGAAAAGTTGAAAGAAGCTGTAAATAAAGGAATTGTGATTTTAAATGTAACCCAATGCAGTGCCGGAAGTGTTGAGATGGGCGTTTACGAAACCAGCCTAGGCTTAATAGAAGCCGGTGTTATCAGTGGAAACGATATTACAACAGAAGCCGCTATTTGCAAGCTGATGTTCCTTTTGAGTCAGAAATTAAGCAAGCAAGAAATAGAGGGTTTTTTAACTAAATCGATGCGTGGTGAAATTAATGTATAATTTAAGTTTTAGGTTTTAATTTTTTTTGTAATTTGCCGCCCAAAATTCATTAGGTGGATTTAAAGAGTTCTTTTTGGAGAAATGGCCGAGTGGTCGAAGGCGCACGCCTGGAAAGTGTGTATACCTCACAAGGGTATCGGGGGTTCGAATCCCTTTTTCTCCGCGATTATCTATTATAAATTGTAAATTTAATAATGTAAATAACAAAAAAAGCAAAGCAATGAAAAAACTACTCACATTATTCGCAGTGATTGGGATGCTAACATTTGCATCGAATGTAACTTTTGGACAGACAGATCCTGCTGCAGGAACCACTTCTGTAGAGACAGCAAAGGCAGCAGAAGTAGCTCCTGTTGCAACAACCGATGAAGAAGCAAAAATTGAAGGCCAGTCATTTCATCAGGCTATTAAACAAAAGTTTATTGAAGGGGGTCCTGGTTTTATGGCCACCATTATCTTATGTTTGATTTTTGGTTTGGCTATTGCCATTGAACGAATTCTTTATTTGAATTTTAGTACAACCAATACCAAAAAACTCCTTTTAAACGTTGAAGCAGCCTTATACAAAGATGGCGTTGAAGCAGCTAAAGAAGTATGCCGCAATACCCGCGGTCCGGTAGCCAGCATTTTCTACCAAGGTCTTGATCGTTATGATGAAGGTATTGATATGGTTGAAAAATCAGTGGTTTCTTATGGTGGCGTACAAGCTGGCTTGTTAGAGAAAAACCTAAGTTGGATTGCCCTTTTTATTGCACTAGGCCCCATGTTAGGTTTCTTGGGAACAGTAGTAGGGATGGTTCAAGCGTTCGACGCTATTAAAATAGCCGGTGATATTAGCCCGTCATTGGTTGCTGGTGGTATCTCTGTGGCTTTGATAACAACTATTGGTGGTTTGATTGTAGCTATGATACTTCAGATATTCTATAACTACTTTGTGTCAAAAATTGATGGTATTATCAATGACATGGAAGATGCTTCCATATCTTTAATTGATATATTGTATAAATTCAACCTTAAAAAATAATATACCATGGGAAAAAGTTTAGCAATACGTATTGTTGCCATTATATTTTATGTCCTGTTTGGTATAAGTCTGTTGTTGGCTGTTTTGTTTTTTATAAACTATAACGAAGCCCCAATGATTGTTTTTACTTATATCCTCACTTTTATTGCAATGGCAGCTACTTTTATTTTTTCAATATTAGGTATGTTTAGCAGTAAAAAAGCAATGATTAATAGTTTAACGGTACTTGGAATAATCGGAGCGTTGGTTTTAATTTCATACTTAATGTCTTCGAGTGAAATGCCTACCTTTTTTGGTGTTGATGCATTTAATTTAACAGGTACTACATTACAACTAATTGATACCTCGTTATTTTTAATGTACATTTTAACGGGCCTTTCATTTGTTGGATTGCTGTACTCTGAAATTAGGAGTGCATTTAAATAATTGAGGTTAGTTTAAATTATTAGATAAAAAAAGTAATTATGGCAAAAAAAACACCTGAAATACCTTCAGCATCAATGGCCGATATTGCTTTTATGTTGTTGATATTTTTCTTGGTGACAACTACCATGGATACCGATTCCGGTCTTGTGCGTATGTTGCCTCCTCCTGTACCTCCAGATCAGCAAAACAATGATGATATAAAAATCAAAGAGCGCAATGTTTTTGTGGTTTTGATTAATAGAAACGATCAATTGCTGGTTGAAGGGCAATTAATGCAAATCAACGAATTAAAAGATAAAGCTAAAGAGTTTATTGAAAACCCTGCGGATAATATTAACTTACCTGAGAAAGATGCACAAGATATTCCTTTAATGGGAACTGTATTGGTATCAAAACAAGTAATTTCATTACAGAACGACAGGGGTACTTCATACGGTATGTACATACAGGCTCAAAATGAATTGGCAGCTGCTTATAATGAGCTGCGAAATGAACTTGCCTTGCGGAAATTTGGAAGAAAGTTTGACGATTTGGACGAAGAAAAGCAAGGAGCCGTTAAAGACGTTTATCCTCAAAGGATTTCGGAAGCAGAACCTAAAAACTATGGAGGAGGAAAATAATTATGGCAAAGTTTAGAAAAGATAGCAGCAAGGAGTTACCTCCCGTATCTACGGCATCATTACCCGACATTGTTTTTATGTTATTGTTTTTCTTTATGGTGAGTACTTCCATTAAAGAGGTAGAACTTAAAGTGGCAATCAAAGCTCCAATGGCTACCGAAATAAAAAAATTGGAAAAAAAATCATTGGTAAGTAACATTTATGTCGGTGAACCAAAAAAACAATTTATCAAAAATATGGGTACTGAACCTCGTATCCAGTTGAATGATCAATTTGCCGAAGTAAATGATATTGGTGGTTTTATTGAAGAAGAACGTTCAAAAATCAGTGAAGTTGAAAGACCATTTATGACGATTTCACTTAAAGTAGATGAAAACACAAAAATGGGAATTGTAACTGATATTAAGCAACAGTTGCGCCGTGTGAGTGCGTTAAAAATAAACTACTCTACCCGTAAAAAGGAAAAAAAATAGTAGGTAATTAATTTATTGAAAAGGCTGCTTCGTTTGGAGCGGCCTTTTTTATTAGTTTTAAAA
>JAIFNJ010000116.1 GCA_020047835.1 Bacteroidota bacterium | reverse complement strand
TCAAAAATTAAAGCAATATTTTTGCCCTTTAATTTTGGTTGTTCGGTACCTGCATATTTCGCATTTTTTAATTCCTTTGATAGGTTTAAAAGAAATACTAATTCCTCTTTAGTGAAGTCCAGTTCTTTTAAAAAATTTCTGTTTCTTAAATTGAATGCCATAGCTTTATATTTTAAAATTAGTGTTTAATCATAGAATGAAACCATTAAAAAATAATCGATTTTTCTAGGAGCCAATGAGTTGATTAACAAATGAACTTATGAGCTAATGAACTCATTTTTTATCGTATTTGTGTAAATCAGCCTCATCGTATTCCATGGTTATTTTGGTACCATAGTTTTTGTCCTGTAGCTTTTTCGATTCTGTAATTACGGCTTTTGAACCACCGTTTTCGATAAAATCAAGGCAAGCTTTTATTTTGGGGGCCATACTTCCTTCGCTAAACATGCCTTCAGCCAAATATTTCTTTGTATCGGCATAATCTAAAAACTCCAATACTTTTTCATTTTCTTTTTTGTAATTGGCATAAACAAAGGGTACATCGGTTAAGATGTAGTATTCGTCAGCTTTTACCTTCTTCGCTACCATGGCAGCGGCTAAATCTTTGTCAATTACTGCATCCAATGGACGAACCCTATTGTCTTCGTCAATATACACAGGAACGCCACCACCGCCAACTGTAATTACAATATTACCTTCGCGGGCCATTTTTTCAACCGTATCGGCATTGAAAAAATCAAGAGGTTTTGGAGATGAAACTACGCGACGCCAACCATCTTTTATTTTTACTTCTTCTTTAAAAATCCATCCTTTTTCAGCGGCTAGTTTATCGGCTTCCATTTTATTGTAAATTTTTCCGATGCGTTTGGTAGGGTTTTGGAATGCCGGATCGTTTTTGTCAACCACCACTTGTGTAACCAAAGTTATAATATTCCGCTTGATATTGTGTTTCCGCAATACATTCAGCATGCAGCGTTCCAGCATAAAGCCAATTCCACCTTGTGAATCGGCTACACATATGTCTAAAGGCATTTGTGGAATGCCATATAATTGCTCTCCTGCATCGTTTCGCATCAATATATTACCTACTTGTGGACCATTACCGTGGGCAAAAATAACGCTGTAGCCTTCTTTGAAAAGATACACCAAGTTTTCAAAAGTTTCCGTGGCATTATCCTCTTGTTCTTCAATAGTTCCTTTTTGGTCGCCCCGCAGTAAGGCATTTCCGCCTAAAGCTATAACCGCTAATTTATTCATAGTTGTAAAATTTTTTATCGAATTTAGTAACTGCAAATCTATACTAAATTTTTTAAGTTAAGCGAGATGTAAAGTGGTGAATAAATTGATTTAAACTACTGAAGATTAATTTATTAACTACTTATATTTTATTAAACATGTTTTAAGTGCAGACAATAAGTTAAGGGTATAGCAGTTTCAAAAATTGATGGGTTAATAGATGTCTATCAATATAAAAATATTGAGGCTTTGCATAACTCAATAGTTTGATTATTAATGAAATACTTTTAAGTATTGTGTTCGTTAAAAATTCTCAGATAGAAATTTGTTGCACCGATTGATAAATTTTTAACTTTGTAACCATGCGTTCAATCAAAAAAATAGGTATCATAGTAATTTTCTTGTTCGTTGGTTTATCCTCCTGCCATATTAAATTGGGCAAAAAGGGGATGGATGAGGGAATTATTAAATATCAGATAACTTATCTGCAGAGCGAGTCGGATAATCCCATTATTAGTCTTATGCCTACTTATTTGAACATGAGTTTCAAAAACAACTCAGTTTTAATGGAGGTGGAGGGTTGGATGGGTGTTTTTAAATCGTCATTCATCAAGCAATTTGATTTAAACCGCTCGGTGACGGTATTAAAAGTAATGAATAAAAAATACTACGTAATAAATACAGGAACTGCTGATTTTATGGGTATGAAGGCGTTTGATAGTATTCAAATAACCTTTGATGAGCAGTCAAAAGTAATCTTAGATTTTCAATGCAAGCATTGTCAGGTTGTGATACCCGATAAAAACTTAGCTTTTGATGTTTTTTATACCGATGAAATTCACATTGATAACCCGAATGCGCAAACTCCTTTTCACAAAATACCCGGAGTAATGCTCCAATTTCAGATAGTAGCAAACGGAATACCCATGACATTAATTGCTTCTGAAATAAATGAATCAGAGGTATCTGATGAAGTTTTCTTTATACCTAAAGGTTATGAAGAAGTTACCCAGGAAACCATTGATAAAATATTTTCGGAATTAATTTAGACAATCCTTTACTTTTAATTTGGTTTTATATTGCGGATTTTGATTCTTTATATCTGGATCGAAAGTTTTTCTGTTTTAAATAAATAAACACAAAGTCGTTCAATTAATTGGGCAAACATATTATTTTTGCCTAGTAAAAATCTATACATGGCAAAAACAAAAAGCACGCCTAAAGCAGGTTCCGATTCCGATAGTAAGTCAGCAAAATTAAACACTTTGGCCAAAGACGAGAGATTAAAAATATTGCTTGGGTTGTTTACTCTGTCCTTTTCGGTTTATATGCTTTTTGCCTTTGTTTCCTATTTGTTTACTTGGAAAGCCGATCAGAGCCAACTCGATTTGCCATTCTTTACTTTCTTTAAAGATGGAACCATTACCGTTGAAAACTGGTCAGGGAAATTGGGAGCCATGATGGCTTATCAATTTATGCACGATTGGTTTGGTTTGGCTTCATTCAGTTTTGTTTTCATTTTTAGCTTATTAGGCATCCGTTTTTTGAATTATCGGCTGCTGCCTTTGCGACAGTCAATAAAATATTCACTTATAATTACTATTTGGTTTTCATTAGCGTTAGGATATATTTTTCATAAGTCGGCTTTTTTACCCGGTGGCGCTCATGGTTTTTTTATTAGTACCTGGATCAATGCATTAATTGGTAAAATAGGTACGGGAATACTATTGTTTTTAACTCTTTTTGCAATTCTGGCTTATACTTTTGATGGTTTTGTAGGTAATGTTAAAAAGTATATAAAAACGTTGTTTGAAGCAAAAGTTATTGATTCTTCGTTAAAAAATGAAGGGGAATCCACTTCAGACGAATCATTAGAACCCGAATGGAAAAGCACAAAATGGGTGCATTCCGAATTGCGCGACGAACCTACTGAGGAACCTAAAGAGGAAGAGGTTGCAGATCCAATGGAAGCCGATATAAATCCATTTACCATTGAATACAACACTGAAATTTCAGAGGTTCCAGAAAAGAGTAATGCAGCAGACATTTTAGGTGAGGGAAGCAATCCATTCAATGGGTTTGAAAATATTGAAGATATCAATGTTAAAGTGGTTGATGCTGATGATTCTATTGGTGCAGAACTACCCGATGATGAAGCCGAGGTTTTACCAAATATTACTGATAAAGAAGTAGTGCTTTCCGTTGTTAATGCGGCAAATGATGATGAACTAATGGATGAAATCAGCGGTAAACCATTGGGTGATTATGATCCCACCCTCGATTTATCGAATTATAGGTTACCACCCATTGAGCTTTTGGTTGAGCATAATGCAGGTAATGTTAGCGTTTCAGAGGACGAACTCCACAGCAATAAAAACCGGATTGTTGAAACTCTGGCCAATTATAAAATACAAATTGATAAAATTAAAGCAATTGTTGGTCCTACCATTACTTTGTATGAAATTGTTCCAGCTCCCGGTGTGCGAATATCAAAAATAAAAAACCTGGAAGATGATATTGCTTTGAGCTTGGCTGCCTTAGGAATCCGTATTATTGCTCCGATTCCCGGAAGAGGTACCATTGGTATTGAAGTACCCAATTTAAAGCCTGAGGTGGTTGCCATGCGAACCATTATTGCTTCCAAAAAATTTCAGGAATCAACTTACGAATTACCCATTGCTTTGGGAAAAACCATTTCGAATGAAACTTTTGTTGTCGATTTAACTAAAATGCCCCATCTTTTAGTGGCTGGAGCTACCGGACAAGGTAAGTCAGTAGGTTTGAATGCCATTCTAACTTCACTATTATATAAAAAGCATCCATCGCAGTTAAAATTGGTATTAGTCGATCCTAAAAAAGTGGAGCTTACCCTGTATGCTAAACTAGAAAAACATTTTTTGGCCACCTTACCAAATACCGATGAGGCAATTATTACAGATACCATGAAAGTGGTTAATACACTGAACTCCCTTTGTATTGAAATGGATTCAAGATACGACTTGCTTAAATTGGCTCATGTTCGGAATATAAAGGAATACAATACAAAGTTTATTGCACGCCAGTTAAATCCTGAAAAAGGGCATCATTTTCTGCCATACATAGTGTTGGTTATTGATGAGTTTGCCGATTTGATTATGACTGCGGGCAAAGAGGTAGAGCTTCCAATTGCAAGGCTTGCTCAGTTAGCCCGAGCCATTGGAATACATCTTATTATTGCAACCCAACGGCCTACTACCAATATAATTACCGGATTAATAAAAGCTAACTTTCCAGCTCGTATAGCTTTCCGGGTTACCAGCATGATGGACTCAAGAACTATTTTGGATTCACCCGGTGCAAACCAACTCATAGGGCGTGGCGATATGTTAATTTCTCAGGGTAGCGACATGGTAAGGTTGCAATGTGCTTTTATCGATACTCCGGAAATTGAGGCCATTGTTAATTATATTAAGGACCAACAAGCTTATCCAACACCGTATTATTTGCCTGAATATTCCAGTGAGGATACTTCTGACTTGGGTGACATTGATCTTTCAAAACGCGATCCGCTGTTTGATGATGCAGCCCGGATAATTGTTAATAACCAACAAGGCTCTACTTCATTAATTCAACGGAAGTTTTCAATTGGATACAATAGGGCAGGCCGCATTATCGACCAATTGGAAGCTGCCGGTATTGTCGGTCCGTTTGAAGGGAGTAAAGCCCGTCAGGTTTTAATTATGGACGAAGTGAGTTTGGAGCGCATTTTAGGAAGTTTGTAATTGTTTTGCAACCAAATAATAAATCAAATAGTATGAAAATTGGACTTGTAATGTATTTAAGTTTTCTGATTTGTTTTGCCACATTTGCTCAAAAAGATGCCGATGCTGAACTTTTATTGAAAGCAGTTGCCGATAAAGCATTGGACTACAAAAGCATTCAATCTGATTTTGAATATGTAATTGAAAACGTAGAAACCAAAACCGATGAAACGTATGTTGGAAGTTTGTTGTTGAAAGGCGATAAATTTCGAATGAGAGCTAATGGCATGGTTACATATAGTGATGGAAAAACCCGCTGGGTTTACCTCGAAGAAAGTAATGAAGTAAATATTTCAAAACGAAATAATTCAGAAAACCTTGAAGCCGAAGAACGATTTTTTAATAATCCCATCAGTTTGTTCACCATTTACAAAAGTGGCTTTAAATACATGAAATTTGGCTCTGAAACTATTGATGGTAAAATTTATCAATTAATCGATTTATCGCCGGATGATATTAACAAGCCATACTTTAAAGTGCGCTGCTGGATTTCAGATTCCAATGATTTGTTTATGATACGGTATTTTCAAAAAGATGGGACCCGGATAT
>JAIFNJ010000163.1 GCA_020047835.1 Bacteroidota bacterium | reverse complement strand
CCTATTTGTTGTACCCCATTCATAATTCTTTTTGTTTGAGCAACTGATGGTTTTTTAGACCCTGAAATGTATTGTGCCAATAAACTCTGGTTCATTCCTATTCTGGCCGAAAGGGCTTTGGCATTGACCACTTTATAAAACTCAAAAAAACTGGGAAGATCCAATGTCTGTTTTAATTCATCCATGGTATAAACAAACCCTTTGTCCTGTAAAGCAAGATTCACTGCTTCTAAAATATGCATCCTTAGTTCTTCGTAGGATTCTCCCTCAGTTCCAATAAATGCATGGTTTATAAAGGCTGTAGCACTATAACCAGTTTCTTCTTTGGTTATGGTAATATTAACTATTGGCTTTTTCATCGATTGGTTGTTTTAATTCCTGTCTGTTTTTTCAATGCTTGCAATAACCCCTTTTTCACCTCTTTGCTTCCATGATTGGGAACAGTTATCGTAATCTCCTTTTCAGGGTGTGCCATCACTAAATGGCTACCCGATTGCCGGACTTCATACCAACCGTTTTGCCTCAATAACCTGAAAAGTTCATTATACTTCATGCAATGAAATTAGCATACAAAGGTAATAAATATATTACTTATTATTAATGAAAGGACACAAAATTAAAAACTATAAGAAAACAAACGGTTTAATTGCAATATTCCACTTATATCCCAGTCATCTGTACCCGGGATTATAATTTATTCCGGGGTCTTCTTTTAAAGCAATCCTTTTTTTATCTTTCAAATACTATCTTTGTCCCTACAAAAAAATGAGGAATGAATTTGGAATTTTGCAGTTTGAGTAGCGGAAGTAGTGGGAATTGTTATTATGTGGGTAACGGGTTTCATGGAATTCTGATTGATGCCGGAATTTCAGGCACTGCGATTCGTAAAATGCTTCATAAAATGGGCATATCCATACAATCTATTATGGGTGTTCTGGTTACACACAATCATACCGATCATGTTAGGGGATTGTACCAGCTTGCTATGAAAAATAACCTGCCGGTTTTTACAACCCCTAAAATTCGGAAAAGCTTGCTTACTCCAGATGCAAAAATTTCAAGTAGCTCCATCCACGAAATTGGGTTGCAGCAAAAATTTCATATCGCAGGTTTTGACATTGAAGCATTTCCGGTTTTTCATGATGCTCCTGAAACCATTGGATTCCATATTTGTGCTGGGGATAAAAAAATAACCATCGCTACTGACCTTGGACATATCTGTGAAACGGCGGCTCCCTATATTAAAGCTGCCAATCTTCTAGTGTTAGAGTCAAATTACGATGAACAGATGCTAGTGAATGGTAATTATCCACCGTATTTAATAGCAAGGATACAATCGGACCGTGGTCATTTAGGAAATCATCAAACCGCGGCTTTTCTTGCCGACCATATCACTGACAGCATCAGCCATATTTGTCTGGCTCACCTGAGCAAAAACAACAATACCCCTGAAAGGGCATTAGAAACACTGCAACAAACTTTCTTGGATAGGGGCATTAGTCTGAACAGACATCAACAAATTTCAATTTTGAACCGGAATATACCATCGGATGTTATCCGGTTAATTGGATAGAATAATCTCGCACCCCACCCGACAAAAAAAACTGAATCAAATGAATTTTTTGCTGGTTTGGCCAATTTGTCAAACAGTTTTTTAGTACTGTCAATTATTCCTAACTTTACTCAGTTGTTGATTGATGTTTGATAGTAAACACAAAATGCGAAGAAAGCTCCTTTTCGGTATAATCTATTTTTTGTTGCCTTTTACCCTAATAGCAGAAAATAAAACGAATGTCCATTTCATTTCGCGGCGCGAGGGGTTGTCAAACGGTGCTGTAAATACCATAGTAAAAGATGCGGAAGGGTATGTTTGGTTTGGGACCTGGAACGGTCTAAATCGCTACGATGGCAGTAACATGGTTACGTATCTTCCGGGCAGCAATACCAATTCCATTCACAACCATGTTATCAGGGAAATATACCCGACAGAAATGGGGCCTATTTGGATGCTTACCAATAAAGGGGTTGGCTTATACGATAACATCCACGACCGGTTCACCTCTTATTTTACAAAAGAATCGGAACAAATAAACTATGAAGATGATATTGCCATCTGTTATTCAAAGAATTTTGGAACTTTAGTCTCCGTTTTTGGAAGAGGAATTTTCCAGTTCGACAGCATTACCATGCAATTCAATCAAATTGCTTTCGATGAAGCCACTCAAAATATAGCCACTAATATAAAACGGATTCATTTGATAGAAAGCCGTGCTTACTGTATTTCCTCAGATGGAAAACTGTATGAAGTATTGGGGAATCATCTTCAAGAAGTTTTAAAATTACCATTAACAGGCCCCCTATCTAACTCCATATCAGTTAACATCAACCATCGTCCCTTTGTTCTGATTACTCAGCGAGCTGGGGCTGCTATGCTGGTTGATTTGGAAGCGAAAGAAGCTCAGTTGCTTAGCATCCCTAACGATATTATTACCTGCTTTTCCCTTTCGAAGGAAAAAGAAAGGATCTGGGTTGGAACCGAAAAAGGGAAAATATACAGTTTAAATTTACTGGACCGAAATTTTTTATTATTCAATATACTCACCGGTTCGTTTATCGACAACCCTATTGCTACCCGCATTTTAAGCATTTATGAAACGGAAACGGATCTATTATGGATAGGAACCGACGGAAATGGGGTGTATGCCCTTAAGTTTACCGACTTTCCGAATAAAAGTTTGTCGTCGAATCAATTAACATACCCCATTGTGCGCAGTATTTTGGTTACCCGAAAAAAAGATGTGTTAATTGGTACCAAAGGGGGTGGAATTGACCTATTCGATGCCAATGGAAGTCGCATTAAATCCATCTCAGTTAAAAACGGGTTAAGCAACAATTCCGTTCTTTCGTTCCATGAGCACAAAGACGGTTCCATATGGGTGGGTACCGATGGAATAGGAATTGATATTATTTCACCGGATTATAAAACCATCCGCAATTTTCCCCGCGATTTTAAAAATACTCCTTCCTTGGAATTTGCGTCGGTATACCGCATTCTTGAAGATAGCGATGGACGAATTTATTTGGGAACGAGTGGTTATGGGGTAATATTGATTGAGCTGGATGCAAAAAGCGGAGCTTTACCCATAAGTTGCGAACAGCTAATACTCGATAAAAGTATTGAAACACCCAATCAACAAAAGCAGATAGTGTATGCCCTAACGGAAGAAAAACCGGGTACCATTTGGATTGGGACCCGAGGTTTAGGATTATACCGGTATAATACCATTACCAAACGTGTGATTGGCCAGTACAACACCCTTTCACAACCAAAGGCAATTAAGAACGATGATATCCTTTCTTTGATTACCGACTTGAACGGATACATTTGGGCTGGCAGCAGTAATGGACTTTTTAGTATTAAACCTATTACTGCCGATTCTATAAATGTTATTACGCTTGGGGTTCATTCCGATATTTCTAACACCAGCATTCATGCCATTCAGTTAGATAAAATGGGAAATTTGTGGGTTACCACCAATCAGGGGCTTTCATTAATTGACACCAGCCGTTTGAAAGTAAGGAGTTTCAATTTGAGTGATGGGTTAATAAATATTGAATACAGTGACGGTGCTTCGTTTTATGATGCAAATACAGGCAGGATTTATGTTGGAGGTACCATGGGTGTGGACATTTTACAAACCAATGAAATTAAAAACACCTCCTATTTTCCACCAATAGCCATTAATCAACTTTTTATAAAAAACAATCCGGTGGTTATCGGAAACGAAAGTCCACTTAATAGTAAAATCAACCATCAGAAGAGTTTGATATTAAACTACAATCAGAACTTCATCACATTTTATGTTTCACCCATTGTATTCTGGGGACAAGAACGTCACCGGATTTCGTACCGGCTTAAAAATTTTGATAACGAGTGGATCGTAATTCCACAGAATCAACCCATCAGCTTCTCCAATCTGGCTTGGGGTATTTATTATCTGCAATTACGGGTGAGTGACGAGAATGGCAACTGGTCGAGTGAAATCAGGGAAATAGAGATTCGGATCGATCCCCCATTCTGGGCTACTTCGTGGGCAATAGTGAGTTACATATTACTGTTTATTGCCATCCAGGTATTTATATTTTTAACCTACCGAAAGCGCGCTGCCCTAAAAAAAGAGGTCGCCTTAAAAGAATTTCAAAAGGAAAAAGAAGCGGAATTGCAGAGTTATAAAATTGAATTTTTTACGAATGTAGCTCATGAATTCCGCACGCCGCTGACATTAATAAACTCCCACATTCATTCATTGCTCGAAGATACAAGGAATACGTCGGATAATCCCCGACTCTTAAAGGTTTACAACAACAGTGTAAAGCTTCAGAAACTGGTGCTGGAAATTATGCAGTTCCGCAAATTGGAAAAAGGTAAGGAACCCTTAAATATTCAATTTACAAAACCAATTGAGCTTATTAAAGAAGTGGTTTCTGACTTGGAACAACTTGCCACACAAAAAAATATTTGCTGCCAGATTTTTGCACCTGAAAATGAAGTTGTTTTTAAAACTGATGCCGACAAATTTCAACGCATTGCTACTAATTTAATTTCGAATGCAATAAAGTACAATAAACCCGGAGGATTTGTGAATGTCACAATTAAATTGGATAATTCGGCACTTATAGTAGAAATTGAAGATAATGGGCTAGGAATTAAGCCAGAGTATTCCCAAAAAGTTTTTGAGCCATTTGGCATTTCGTCCGTCTTACGAAAAGGAAGTTTTCCCGGTTACCGCTCAACTGGGTTGGGACTAGCTGTTACAAAAGGTCTGGTTGAATTACTTAAAGGGACTATTAGTTTTGAAAGCCGATTTGAAGAAGGGACTACCTTTATTTGTGTATTTCCAGACACCATGGAAATCAATACAGGAGCATTTCTTAATGAGCCAGCTGAGGTATTGAATGAAATCAGTTTTAACAAGGAATCCAAACCCGATCAAATTCTTGAAAATACGGTTCTTTCAGAAGGAAAACCCTTAATTTTGTTGGTTGATGACGAGCCAGATGTATTGCAAGTACTTCGTGATTTTTTGAAAGAAGATTATAATGTCATTTTTGCTGAAAATGGTTTACAAGCCTATGAAAAAGTAGTCTCCGAAAAGCCCGATTTGATAGTTTCCGATGTCATGATGCCTGAATTGGATGGAATAGAACTCTGCGGTCGGCTACGCGCCAATTTCGACACCAGCCATTTACCCATGATTCTTTTAACTGCCAAAGCTGAAATTGAAGACCGTATTGTTGGACTCAAAGCCGGTGCCGATTCATACATCCCAAAACCATTTCATCCGGAACATTTGAAAGTTAGGGTGGAAAAATTGCTTCAACTGAGATCTAGTATTAAAAACCAGTTTGGGAACCAAGCTGTCAATCCGGCTTTGGTTAAGGAAATTCCGGATCCAGTGCGATAAACTAGCCATCAGTAAATCATCGCTATATAATAAAACCAAATCGCTGCTAGGCACAACGCCCCACAGCATGATAAACCAGCGCCGATTGAGTAAAGCAGCCATGCTTTTAAAGTCAACCTCATTAACGGTAAGTGAAATTATTGTACAAACCGGCTTTGCAAGCAGAACCCACTTCTATGAGCTTTTTAGCAACGCATATGGTTGTTCACCCTCCGATTTTAGAAACAACCCAACCGAAAAATAAAGCATATTCTTTATAAACAATCCTGTTTCTATATTCTTCATATCAAATCGGCGAAATTCTTTTATAATCAGCACATTTTGTACTATACGGGACAAGATTAGGAATGGAGCGGACATCCGTTTTAGCCAACCATGGTAAATTTGTTTTTGACAAAACAGACTACTATGGATATTGCAAAACGATTCTCTCAAAACCCACTACTCCGCCCTTCTGATCTAAAACCAGGCATTGCCGGTATGGAAATAGTTTGCCTGCTCAACCCAGGTGTCTTTAAATATGATGGAAAAATATGGCTTTTACTGCGGGTAGCCGAAAGACCCAAACAAATTGAAGGAAAAATAAGCTTTCCCGTATATAATAATAAAGGCACCATTGAAATTTTGAGTTTCGATAAAAATGATCCCGATTTGGATGCTTCCGATCCTCGCATCATAAACTATAAGAAGAAAGATTACCTTACTACACTTTCCTACCTGCGGCTGGTTTGCAGCGACGATGGAATTCATTTTCATGAACCTGAAGGCTATCCACCCATTTTTGGTAAAGGAGAGCTCGAATCATTTGGTATTGAAGATTGTCGGGTAGCTACTACCAATGAAGGATTTTTGCTTTCATTTACTGAAGTGTCCGGATTTGGGGTGGGAGTTGGACTTATTAGGACCAATGACTGGAAAAACTTTAAGCGCGAAGGGATGATTTTTCCGCCTCATAATAAGGACTGTGCCATTTTTGAAGAAAAAATAAACGGAAAATACTATGCCCTTCACCGTCCAAGCAGTCCTGAACTGGGAGGAAACTATATATGGTTGGCCGAATCGCTCGACCTGATTCATTGGGGTAATCACAAATGCATTGCCACCTCGCGCCCCGGAATGTGGGATTCCAAACGGGTGGGAGCCGGAGCTGCCCCTATCAGAACAGAAAAAGGGTGGCTCGAAATCTATCATGGGGCCAACAGCGATCATCGATATTGCCTAGGGGCATTGTTGCTCGACATAAATGATCCTTCAAAGGTATTAGCCCGAAGTATAGTGCCCATTATGGAGCCCATTCAAACCTACGAACAAACCGGATTTTTCGGAAACGTGGTATTTACCAACGGCCACTATGTGAATGGTGATGATATATTCATGTATTATGGGGCAAGCGACGAAGTAATTTGTGCGGCCAAACTTTCTATTTCCGAAATTCTTTCATCGTTAATCTAATCCCCTGTAAAAGAATGATTGCAAAACTGACTACCGAGTTCCGTTTTTTTCTGTCAATGCCTCATAACATGCGGGTATTGCTTATTACCAATATGCTTTATGCGTTGGTTTTGCCAGTGGTGGAAATATTCATGGCTGCCTATATCATGCGTTATTTTGCCGATACCAGTTATGTGGCTATTTTTCAAGTGGCCATGTACACCGGCATCATCATTACATCGCTTACCAATGGTTTTTTACTTCAACATTTTAAAGTAGCCAACCTGTATAGTTTCGGTATTTTATTAAGCGGTTTATCCATGGTTGGGATGATGTTTGTAAAGGA
>JAIFNJ010000226.1 GCA_020047835.1 Bacteroidota bacterium | reverse complement strand
CGACGGAGGAATGTTTGCCGAAAAAGAACCCAGTCACAACAAATTGGATACCGATAAACACTGGTGGCCGCAAGCAGAAGCCGTAATTGGGTTTTATAATGCCTTTCAATTAAGCGGTGATCCTGTTTTTGCACAAAAATCGCTAAACAGTTGGGAATTTATTAAAAACCTTATTGTTGACCATAAAAATGGAGAATGGTTTTGGAGAGTAAATCGTTTGGGAATTCCCAACGAACAGGATGAGAAAGCCGGTTTTTGGAAATGCCCTTATCATAATGGACGTGTTTGTATTGAAATTATTGAAAGGCAAAACCAAAAACTTATTCATTAAAAATATAACTTAGACACACTGTAATTTACAAACTGAAAATAATCGGCATATTCCCCATGAAAAAAGAAGTATTGGAACTGGCCAAAATGATAGATCATTCCATACTGCATCCTACGTTTACAGATGACGATTTGGTACGCGAATGCAAAGTAGCTTTAATGCATCATGTGGCCTCGGTTTGTGTGAAACCTTATGCCGTGAAGCAAGCTGCCGAATTGCTAAGAGGTTCTGACGTTGAAGTAGGCTGTGTAATCGGCTTCCCGCATGGAAACAGCAGTACCGAAGTAAAAGTAGTTGAAACCGAAAGAGCCTGCAACGACGGTGCCACCGAAATTGATATGGTAATTAATATCGGAAAAGCATTGGGAGGCGACTGGGCTTATGTGGAGCAAGAAATTAAGGCCGTTACCGATGTCTGTCATAAAAACAAGGCTATTGTTAAAGTAATTTTCGAAACCGATTATATAACCAAAATCGAAGATAAAATAAAACTTTGCGAAATTTGCACCCAATTGGGCGCCGATTTTGTAAAAACCTCTACTGGATATGGGTTTGTGAAACAAGCCAATGGCGATTATAATTATAAAGGGGCAACCCTGGCCGATTTAGAACTAATGCGCAACCATTCAGGACCAAAAGTGCAAGTAAAAGCCGCGGGTGGAGTTCGAACTTTGGATGATTTATTGGCTGTGCGGGCTGCGGGGGCAACCCGTTCAGGAGCCACAGCTACAGCAAGTATTATAAACGAAGCCGAAAAACGCTTCGGTAAATAACCTTTTAATAACAAACCCATGAAAAAGAGAATCTTGGTTTTACTGTTGATGGTCATTACACTTTTTCATGCAAGTGGACAAAAAATAGGAACTCTTAGTCAAATTAGTGTATCGGCCAACGGCCACTATTTGGTTACTGACGATGGTTCGCCTTTTTTCTGGCTTGGCGATACCGCTTGGGAACTCTTTCATAGGCTAACTATGGAAGAAATAAATACCTATCTCGAAAACAGAAGCAGCAAAGGATTCAATGTTATACAGGCCTCCGTATTGGCTGAAATGGACGGTTTACAGAAACCAAATCGGTATGGCTATGTCCCCTTTTATGATTTAGACCCAACCAAACCGAACGACAACTATTTTCAATTGGTTGATACTGTTGTAAAAATGGCGCTGCAAAAAGACCTTTATATGGGATTGTTGCCCACTTGGGGCGATAAAGTAACGCTTTTGTGGGGTGCAGGTCCGGTAATTTTTAATCCCGACAATGCATATAAATATGGGTTATGGATTGGTAACCGGTACGCAAACTATCCCAATATCATCTGGATACTGGGAGGAGACCGGCCGCCAATGAAAGACAGCACTGACTGGAGACCAGTCTGGAATGCCATGGCCAAAGGAATTCTTGAAGGAACCAATAACAAAGCACTCATTACCTACCACCCATGGGGAGGCGATTTATCCACTTCACAATACATTCACGATGCAGAATGGCTGGATTTAAATATGATTCAATCGGGGCATGGAGGTGGTCGCGATGTTCCAATCTGGAACCTGATTGCCCGCGACTGGAATATTAAACCTTCAAAACCAGTGTTGGATGCCGAACCCAACTATGAGGATCATCCGGTGAATCCTTGGCCAACCTGGGACCCCAAAAATGGATATTACCGCGATTATGATGTAAGGAAGCAGACTTACCGTTCGGTTTTTGCAGGGGCTTGTGGTGTAACGTATGGACATCACAGCGTTTGGCAATTCTGGAGCGAAAAGGAAGACAAAATAAACTTCGCCGATCGATACTGGACCGAAGCCATGGATAGACCAGGAGCCTTTCAAATAGGATATCTGAAAAAACTTATTGAATCAAGACCGCAACTCACCCGAATACCTGATCAAACCATTATTGAAAAAGGACAAGGCGAAAAAGGCGAATATGTTTGTGCCACCCGCGACAGCATGGGAAGTTTTATGATGATTTACCTGCCCGTGCGCAAAACAATTACGGTGAATACCACATCCATAGTTTCGGACAAAATATCTGCATATTGGTTCAACCCTCGAACTTCTGAAATTACCAATTCATTCCTGTTTCCGAATATAAAACACTTTGAGTTTACATCACCTACTTTAGGAGTTGAAAACGATTGGGTTCTGATTCTTGATAATCCTGCGTATAAGCACAACAATCCTTTTCCGAAATCAAAATAACTAAACTATAAAACCATTCACAATGAAGATGAAACTAATTTCCGCCCTGGTACTGACGCTAATGCTTAATGCATCGATGGCCCAGAAGTTTGAAAAAATGGCCTTAACTCCACCCATGGGATGGAACAGCTGGAACCTTTTTGCCTGTAACATTGATGAAATTCTTATCCGTGAAATGGCCGATGCCATGGTTGCCACGGGAATGAAAGAAGCTGGATATGAGTATATAAACCTCGATGATTGCTGGCATGGTGAACGGGATAGCCTGGGTTTTATTCAGCCCAATAAACAACGCTTCCCTAACGGCATGAAAGCACTGGCTGATTATGTGCACAGCAAAGGGCTGAAAATCGGTATTTATTCCGATGCTGGATGGAAAACCTGTGGCGGGCATCCGGGCAGCCGCGGACATGAATATCAGGATGCCATGCAATATGCCGCCTGGGGCATTGACTATTTGAAATACGATTGGTGCTATACCGATGGATTAAAAGCCGAAGGTGCTTATTTGACTATGCGTGAGGCTTTATTTGCAACCGGACGGCCTATGGTTTTTAGTCTTTGCGAATGGGGTACTAGCGATCCATGGAAATGGGCAACACCGGTGGGCCATTTATGGCGCACTACCGGAGATATAACCCATATATTCGATGGTATTGATGATCACGGAACCTGGCAATCGCTTGGAATATTGCAGATCATTGATCTCCGCAACAACGATACTATTAGAAAATACGCCGGTCCGGGTCATTGGAACGATCCTGATATGATGGAGGTAGGCAATGGAATGAGCACCAGCGAAGACCGCGCCCACTTTAGTATGTGGTGCATGTTGGCTGCTCCGCTCATTTCGGGTAACGATTTGCGCAACATGAGCGCTGAAACTAAAACTATACTTACCAATAAAGAAGTTATTGCCATCAATCAAGATTCATTAGGTATTCAAGGCTATAAACACACAAAAATCGACAGCGTTGATGTTTGGGTTAAACCGCTTCAAAACAACGCTTTTGCAGTATGCTTTTTAAACCGGGGCAAAAATTCTGCAATGGTTAATTTTGATTGGGCAACCAATTCTTTCAATGATACTTTTTCAGGAAGGAAAACTGACTTTACTAAGGAAAGTTATTCCCTGAATGATCTCTGGGGACACAAAAAAATTGGTGCTACCAAAAAAGTATTGAAAGCGGTTCTTTCAAGTCACGATGTGCTGATGTTGAAACTCATTAAAGAATAAAAGGAACGATTCAAAATGTTCGTTACTAAAAGACAAAAAATGAAAAAATACATTACAATTTTGGGTGCAGCTCTTTTAATGGCATTCACACTAAATGGTCAGTCGATTAAAAAGCAAGTGACCTTTAGCTCCAATGAATTACAAGCCTATGAACCGGCCCGTATTTACAAAGCCATGGACAAGGGTCGCCAGGGAAAACCCATTAAAATTGGGGTTATTGGCGGTTCCATTACTGCCGGTACAGCAGCTTCAACCGAAAGCAAACGGTGGGCAAACTTAATGACCGATTGGTGGGAAACCACCTTTCCAAGCAGCTCTGTTACTTTAATTAATGCCGGCTGGGGTGGAACCGGTTCCGATATTGGCGTACACAGGGTTTACGACGATTTGTTGAAACAAAATCCCGATTTTATAGTCATTGAATTTTCAGTGAACGATAGCGAAGGGCCCTTGGCAAAAAAAATGATGGAAGGATTGGTGCAACAAATAATTCTAGCCGATTCAACACCCGGAATTATGATGCTCATTTTGAAAATGGAAAACGGCACCACAGCGCAAGCCAGTCATAAGGCGGTTGCCGATTATTATCAAATTCCCATGGTTAGCTTTGCCGATTTAATTGATGCACAAGTTACCGCCGATGGAATTACCTTGAACAGTATTTTTGTGGATGGATTGCATCCCAACGATGTGGGTATGGCTTATATTGCCAATTTCATAAAGCTTCAATTAGACAGTTTGTATGCAACGTTGCCAGCTTCTTCGGAACTGCCTGAAATAATCAAAACGCTGCCGGTTCCTTTAGTAACCGATACCTACTCCCATACGTTCCAGTTCTTCTATAACAACATCATTCCAAGCATGAACCAAGGTTGGGCAGTGACTTCAACAGGTTGGAGCACCGATGTAGTAGGTAACCAAATTGATTTTTCTGTGACCGGAAATGCGGTATCGTTGGTTTATACCCAAAACATAGCAGCCACCCGAGGAAAAGCAGAAGTTTGGGTGGACGATGGTCCCAAAACCATTATTAATTCCTACATGAACGAAGACTGGGGAACCCGCTCCTCTTTTGCTTTGGTTCAAGAAGGATTGACTGATGGACCACATACCTTACATATACGCACCATTGAAGAAACCACTACCGGAGGCCATTATGTGCATATTGCACGGGTTCTGGTTGCTGGAAATGTGGGTTCAGCTCCACCCATTGCCATTACCAGTCCCTACCAAAAAGCCGTAGTAGGTAAACCGGTGACTTTCGATGGAACCGGAAGTTTTGATCCCGATGGAGATGAAATCTCAAGTTATTTATGGACCGTGGAAAGCAAACCTCCAACCAGCATGGCTATGATTGACCAAGCGACAGAATCCATATCCAGTTTTACCCCTGATATGGCCGGTGATTTTCAGATTAATTTGGTGGTATCTTCAGGAATAAACAGCAGTGTGGCTGCCCATAAAAAAGTGTCGGTAAGAGCAACCAATGCTATTCCTTTGGCAGTGGCAGGCTCCGATACCTTAAGTGTTTTAAATAAGTATTTTAAATTCGATGGTTCAAAAAGTACCGATGGCGATGGCGATTTACTAACTTATAAATGGGTATTGGAATCAGCTCCATCGGGTAGCGCTAGCTTTATAATGCGGGACGATTATGTGAAACCCCAATGTAAATTCGATTTGGAGGGCGACTATGTGATAAGCCTAACAGTTTACGATAGTTTAGATTACAGCGAAAAAGACACTCTTAAAGTGACCGCCAAAGCTGGATATACTAGCATTACTGGTGATTTATTTGAAGATAAAAAAATTATAATTTTTCCAAA
>JAIFNJ010000019.1 GCA_020047835.1 Bacteroidota bacterium | reverse complement strand
CGTATCACCAACAGAAACACCTTGCAGTATTTGAATCATGTCCTCAGTACGGATGCCTACCTCAACGTTAATCAAATTTGCCTGGCCAGCACGGCAAACAAACAAATTTTGACCGTTTAACAAAGGTACAATGCAATAGGTTGGCACCATTAGGGCCTGATCGATTCGTTCCAGCAAAATAGATAAATCAGCAAAGGAACCTGGAATAAGAGTTCCATCGGGGTTTGGCAACATGGCCCGCACTTTAAGGGTGCGCGATTGCTCATCAATTTGCGATTGGTAGGCATACACCTTGGCTTGAAAAGGTTTGGCATTCCCGGCAACTGAAAAATCAACGGTCATTCCATCTTTCATAAATGATGCATATTTTTCGGGCACACTAAACTCTAGTTTTAGCGGATCCAGTTGAACCAACGAAGCAATGGTGGTTCCTACCGATACATACGCTCCCTCACTTACGCTTCGCAGTCCGAGAGTTCCATCGAAGGGAGCTACAATTTTTGATTTTCTGATTTTGGAACGCGTCAAGTCAATATCGGCCCGGGTGCTTTCCAATTCGGTATATGACCGATCATATTCCACCTTGGAAATGCCGTTTATATCCCATAGTTCTTTTTGTCGTTTCTCATTTTCCTCAACCAGCTTTAATTGCGCCTGAAGTTTACGCAGTTGTGCTTGCAACTCCGAATCATCAATTTGAACCAGTAAAGTCCCCTTTTTAACTCTCTTCCCTTCAGAAATAACTAACTGGTCGATACGGCCAGCTACCTCACTGCGAAGCTCAATCATTTCGTTAGGCAGCAGGTTACCTGTTGTCTTTATCCGGTTATCCAAACCCATGTGTTTTACTACATAAGCCTCAACCCCAATGGAAGGTTTTATGGCTTTAGCCTCTTGTTTCATCTCTTTTTTGCAGGATGCGAAGACGATGAAAAGTACCGACAATGGTATTATAATTTTCATGCTGTTTCTATAAAATGATTTCAATTTTAATTATTCCATTCAAACATTAATTTGAATTTGGAGAATGAAAATAGGTTTGCCGCTTGTTTTGTTATGATTCTGGCTTATTTCCAAAAAACATGACCCAAGCTTGGTCAGCAATTCTGTTTCTATCGGCATCAAAAATAATAATAAAAATGGGTATAATTCAATTGATGTGATAACAAATCCAAAGCAAATAGTTACCAAAACTAAGTGTTCGAATAGAAAATTATTGATGCCATTTTATTTACCTGCAAAAATATTTTTAGTACCTTGCATTGCATAGTACTAAAATATGTGTATATTTGCTTTCTTTAAAACAAGATTTTGTATGTAACACATTGCTTAATAAATTCTATGAGTCATGACAAAAACCATCAGCATTAATTTAGGCGGATTGCTTTTCCACATCGACGATCTAGCCTTTCAGCATCTTCAGGCCTATCTTGAAGCTATTGAACGACAGTTTTCAAACGAAACCGAACGAAAAGAAATCATGCAGGATATTGAGTCCCGCATATCAGAATTGTTTTCGGAACGCATCAATCGGGAAAAAGAAGTAGTTTCAGCTGCGGTTGTAGAAGCGGTTATTGGAATTATGGGAGAGCCATTGGATTTTGCCCCTTCAAATGAAACTTCTTATTCGGAACATAAAAATGAGAACTCCAAGCGGGGCATTCATAAAAGAATGTATCGGGATCCTGATGAGCGGGTTCTTGGAGGAGTTTGTGCCGGTTTGGCCGCCTATTTTAATTCGGAATCGTGGCTATTCAGAATTCTTTTTATTGCATTCTCCTTCTTTTTTCTATCCGGAGCACTCATTTACCTTGCTTTATGGATTATTATTCCTGAAGCTAATACCACAGCCCAAAAAATGGAAATGCGCGGTGAACCAATAACCATTGAAAATATTAAAAATACAGTTATCAGTGAATTCGAGCGGGTAAAACAGCGGATAAAATGGTAGTTATTGGGTTATCTCCCTCCAGAAATAATAAAAACATTACCGGATTAATCTATCATTCACGGCTATTTGTAAAAGGTAATGAATAAATTGAAGGGTTCCATGAGAATCCATGATTTGATTATTAAAAGTTTAACAAAAAAATATATTCGAATGAATATCGACAATGCTAAAGCTCAGATGAAGAAAGGGGTATTGGAATTATGCATCTTATCGATACTTTCAAAAAAAGATTGCTACACTTCTGAGATAATTACTGAACTCAAAAATTCGAAACTCATTGTGGTAGAAGGCACATTATATCCGCTGCTTACCCGTCAAAAAAACGCTGGATTACTGAGCTATCGATGGGAAGAATCGACTCAAGGCCCACCCAGAAAATATTATGCCCTAACTGAGGCTGGTAAAGAGTTTCTGAATGAACTGAGCGTTTCATGGAATGAATTGGTAAATGCTGTAACGATACTTAACCATTAGTTGCTGTTCATATAAATCAGCTTGCTTAAACACCCTAGTAATGAATTTACCGCAATAATTTGTGTCTTTAAAAAGCAATGGATTATTGGCTATTAAAAACCACCAAAACCTGTTGTAAAAACTCCATGGTAGCCGGTTCAAAAAAATTTAGTACCTTTCGGTATACAAAAAGGCATCAAGAAAAGGGTCGTTTTTAAAACATCGCAGATGAAAAAACATGCATTGATAATTGGCTTTCTTTTCCTTTCAACCGTTACTTCGATTACTGCTCAGGAATATAACGACACCACTCAGGTATGGCGTATCATTACGGTTGATGGCAATGAATTTGTTGGCACCATTAAAAAGAAGGAACCCGCTCAATTCATAGTTACTTCACCTATTTATGGCGAAATCATATTGAATCAAGCAGCTATAAATAAAATGGAACTTGTTCAACAAAATCAGTTAATTAAAGGAGAAGTATGGACCGATAATCCGCAATCAAGCCGTTATTTTTGGGCACCCAATGGATATGGATTAAAAAAAGGAGAAGGGTATTATCAAAACGTTTGGGTATTGTTCAATCAAGCCAGCTATGGATTTGCCAATTACTTTTCGGTTGGCGTGGGAATGATGCCTCTATTTCTTTTTGGAGGCACAGCCACACCGGTTTGGTTAACTCCCAAATTTTCGTTCCCCATAGTAAAAGATAAATTCAATCTTGGTGTAGGATCCATTGTGGGAACGGCAATTGGAGAGGATGCCGGTACTGCCGGTCTGGTTTATAGTGTTGCCACTGTAGGTAACCGCAATACCAACATTAATTTTGGTCTTGGTTATGGGTTTGTTGATGATGATTGGGGTAGCACTCCTGTTTTTAGTTTAAGCGCCATGGCCCGGGTAAGCCGGAATAGTTATTTACTTACCGAAAATTATTTGATTACTACTGACGGTGAAACAGTATCATTGATTATGATTGGTGGTAGGACCGTTTGGCCTAAAGTATCCATTGACTATGGCTTGGTTGTTCCTATTTCCTCTGACATGGATCAATTGGTTGCTATTCCTTGGCTTGGTTTTGTTGTTCCGTTTGGCACCTACTGATTGATGATACAGGCACTTCCAATGGTATCTATCCCTACGTTCATTATAGATACCCAGCAATGTCTCGAAAACATACGAACCATGGCCGAAAAAGCCAGGAGGAATCAATTGCTGTTCCGGCCACATTTTAAAACCCATCAATCGGAAGTTATAGCCAATCTTTTTAGGATTGAAGGAATTACCTGCATCACCGTTTCGTCGTTACGAATGGCTGAGGAATTTGCATTGCAGGGTTGGTTAGATATTACCGTAGCTTTTCCGGTGAATATACTGGAAATAGATTTGATAAATAAACTGGCACAAAACACAATCCTAACCCTGGTGGTGGAATCTGAAGAAGTGGTTACTTTCCTGAATCTTCACTTGAAAAATAAAGTATTTGTAATGGTTAAAATCGATTCGGGTTATCACCGAACTGGTATTGCCTCAAGCAACAACGAAGCAATAATCACCGTAATTAAAGCAATTGAATCTTCATCGAGGCTTAGTTTTAAAGGATTTCTGGTTCACTCTGGCCATAGCTACAAAGCACAAGGAAAAAAAGAACTGGAAATGATTCATCAGGATTCCCTAACGCAACTGCAAAACCTGAAATCAAATTATGCTGCTGCGTTTCCCAACCTTTTAACTTCAATAGGTGACACGCCTACTTGCAGCATTATGGATTCTTTTGAAGGAGTAAATGAAATACGTCCCGGAAATTTTGTGTACTACGATGCAACCCAACTGTTTATCGGTTCTTGCCAATTGAATCAGGTGGCTGCTTTTATGGCTTGTCCTGTGGTTGCCAAGCACCCTGACCGAAATGAACTGGTGCTTTATGGAGGAGCTGTCCATTTTTCAAAAGATTCGTTTCAACACCCAACTTTTGGAACCTGTTACGGATTGGTTGTAGAATTCACTTCAACAGGTATAGAATCAATTCCCAATTGTTTTATAAAAACCATTTCGCAGGAGCATGGCTTGGTATCAGTTACAGCCGAATACCTGCAAACAAAGAATCCGGGAGATATTGTGTATGTAATACCGGCTCATTCCTGCTTAACCGCAAATCTGATGAAAAATGATACGTGGTTTGTTTGAAATAATTGATAGCCAAAGCGGGACTTGTAATTTAATCAATGGCTAATAATTATCAAAATTCGCTGTCTGAAAAAAAGTCACACCGCGACTTGTGAATAATAGGATGATAATTAATTCAATATCGGCTTATGCCCATTAAGCGTAGAAATAATACCGAAACGAATGTTTATTTTACCATTGGAATAACATTCAGCACCATTGGCATGCGGATGATTTCACCGGCTGTTATTTCAAGATGGGTGCGGTATGTTCCAACCGGCAAATCATTGGATGAAAAAACCAGGACTACCGACTCCTTTCCCCCTGCAGGTATAGCGTTAGATGTTTTGCTCAGTTGAACCCACGGTTGATTCAATTCATCCACAATTTTTATTGAGTAATTTAAAATACTGGTTCCCAAATTATTTATAACCAATGTATCGGAATATAATTGGCTTTGTGAAAGGGCAGCAAAAAAGCTTACCTTATTAAACTCAATCTTGGGACTCTCCAAAACAGTAAGCATTAATTCGATATTCCTTCCATTCACAAGAATGTTTGAAGAATAGTCGCCACTCGACAAATTGCGGGCATCAAAAGCCAGAAGCATATTTATTGTTTCTTCTGCATTAATAATTCCGAGTTTCGGTTCCACGGTCAGCCAAGAGTTGGTATTGGATTCTGATACTTCATAAGTTAGTTTTCCACCACCCCGGTTTGCTATAATTAACGTATCAACAGATATAGATCCTTGATTCACTAAAACCAACAGGCTATCCACTGGAATGTAAAGCTCGGGTAAGGTATCAATGGTTACTTGAATGGAATAAGTGTAGGTATTGCTACTATTGGAAAATGTTACAGCTCCTTTATGGATACCTTTGGGTAATTCATCCACCTCAAGGTTTAGAACTATGGCTGCCGTATCACCCGACAATACTGTTAATTCAGATTTTTGGGGCTGCAACCAATCTTGATTGGAGCTAACGAGCAACTTAGCAAAGCCCCCGCCAATATTAGTTACCCAAACGGTATC
>JAIFNJ010000104.1 GCA_020047835.1 Bacteroidota bacterium | reverse complement strand
GCTACTACCGTTTTAATGATAAAAATGATACTTTCATTAGACTTACAAGGCAAACGGGTTCTAGATATGGGATGTGGAACCGGGGTTCTTGGAATTTTAGCTTCAATGAAAAAAGCCGATTGGGTGATTGGAATCGATGTGGACTCATGGGCCTATGAAAACAGTATTGAGAATGCTCAACGAAATAAAATCTCAAATTTTGAGATAAAAATGGGTGATGCCTCACTTTTAGAACAGGAATCATTTGATGTGATTTTAGCTAACATTAACCGAAATATTCTTTTACAGGATATGGAACTTTATTTAAAAACCATGAAAATTGGTAGTCAATTAGTGATGAGTGGCTTTTACTTAAACGACTTGACAATTATTTCGGAAAAAGCCAATCAATTAGGACTGAAATATCAGAACCATATTGAGAATGAGCAATGGGTAGCTGTTCGATTCTCAAAAATCAACTAATCTAAACCACATGTTAAAAAAAATTCTTACTACTTTATTCTTGTTTCTTTTGGCGTGGCATCTATCGGGTCAACAAATTAAAGAGTTTTCGCAAGATCCCCAAACTTATTTAGACCAGATGCTAAAACTCTTTTCGCGAAGTGAAACCAATTATGATAAAGGAAAAGAATTAATTAAACAATTTGAAGAACCATGGCTTAATGGGGGCTTTTCAAACGAAAAACAGCTTCGTATTATTAAAATATCAAACTTACTACTAACGAAAAATGCTCAAAACTTTCCCCATTTTTATGATTATTTGAATACCATATTAATTTTTCGTGAAATGGGTGGTGATTCCCTAAATTATGCTGAATGGGAAAAAGGACTAATTTTTTTAACAACCAATAAGAAAATAAAACTTGCCAACACAGCCGATTTTATTAACAGCACCTTGAATTTGATCACAAAAAGTGCCATCTATGATTCGCCATCAGTTTCGTGGTACACCGACAATAAAAATTACAAAATAAAGCTTGATGGCGATACGCTAAAATTTATTTTTGATGGGTTAAACCTTACCGGAAAACTAAGAAAAGACAGTATAATCATTAATAATACCTCAGGAGTATTTTATCCGTTAACCAATGAATGGAAAGGAAACAGTGCGCAGGTATATTGGGAAAAAGCGGGTATTTCGCGCGATACTACTTGGGCTGAAATAGATACCTATCGATTTTTTCTAGATAAATCATTTTATTCCATCCAAGACGTACATTTCTATCACAAAGGGTACTTTAATTATTCCATCCTGGGAACCTTAACCGATAAAGTGGTTGAAGTTACTTCGGAGGAAAGTTTGAGTTATCCTCGGTTTGATTCCAATGAAAAACACTTTGTAATTAATGGTATTTTTAAAGATATCAATTATCAAGGCGGATTTTCAATGCAAGGTTCCCGGCTTTTAGGTTCAGGAACGATTGACAATTATGCCACCTTATCAATTTTCCGCGATGTGGAGTTGGTCCAAAATGGTGACACCATTATTGAAAAACAGCTCTTTATGAGAACTTATTCCCAATTTTATGCTTTTTCATTGGATAATATTGTTTCACGAAATGCAAAAATAAGTTTCTTTATTTCCGGTGATTCCATTTATCATCCGGGTCTTTTGTTCCGTTACTTCGATAAAAATCATGAAATTAACTTGATTCGGGACAATGATGCCGAAAACATGTCCCGAAGCCCTTATTATAACACGTATCATAAAGTTGAAATGGACTTTGAGTTACTTACCTGGAAAATGGGAAAAGAGGAGGTTGATTTTTCAATGCTGCGAGGCAGTTCCATTAATATTGCCAAGTTTGAATCGGATGATTATTTTAGTGCCTCTCGATATTTTGAAATCCAAGGGCTGGAGCAAGTTCACCCATACATAAGTTTACGGAAATTTGCAAAACAGAATCAAACTGAATCTTTTACAGCTGAAGAGTTTGCTAAATATATTAAACTTCCAATGGCTAATGTAAAACGATTACTTATTGAACTAACTTATAAAGGAATTGTTGATTTTGATTTTAAAACCGAAGAGTGCACTATAAAACCAAAATTATATAGCTATTTAGATGCCATAGTTGGAAAGCGCGATTACGACCTAATTCAGTTTGAATCTCGAACGGATGCTCCACTCAATAATGCCGTGCTTAATCTTAAAAACATGGATTTAGCCATTCAAGGTGTTCCCAGAATAAACCTGAGCGACAGTCAAAATGTTATTTTTTATCCAAAAAACCAGGAAATATTGCTTAAAAAGAATCGAAATTTTGACTTTGGAGGCAGAATTGAAGCCGGATTCTTTACCTTTTATGGAGACAATTTTCAATTCAAATACGATAGTTTTAAAATTGTACTCAATAAAGTTGATTCTCTTTCTATACAAGTCAAATCAGGCATCGACAACTGGGGCCGAAGGGTATTATCAAATGTACAAAACGTGATTGAAGAAGTTTCCGGCGATTTGGTAATTGACGATCCGGCCAATAAATCAGGTATCAAAGATTTCCCAAACTACCCAATCTTTATGAGTAAAAAAGATTCTTATGTTTACTATGATGCCCCCACCATTCAAAAAGGAAAATACAAACGCGACCGTTTTTATTATATTGTTTATCCGTATGCCATTGATAGTTTGAATGATTTTTCGACCGAAGGAATGGGATACAAAGGAGAACTGCACTCCACTGATATTTTTCCAGTTATAAAACAAGAATTAGTATTGCAACCCGATAATTCGCTGGGTTTTCATCACAATACGCCACAAAAGGGATTGCCATTGTTCAAAGGTAAAGGGCAATATTTTGCCGATGTTCATTTAAGTAACCAAGGGTTGCGAGGCAATGGAGCAATGACTTACCTGACATCAAAAGTAACTTCGGATAATTTTATTTTTTATCCAGACTCGGCCAATACCAAAACCACCGCATTTGAAATCAAGAAACAAAATCAGGCTGTGCAATATCCTGAGGTTATGGCCGAAAAGATTTATGTGCATTGGATGCCCTATCAGGATGAATTGAATGCCATAACCATTGATAAACCTATTACTATGTACGGCAACAAAGCTACGCACAAGGGTTCGCTGCTTTACACTCCTCAAATGCTAACCGGAGAAGGAAATACGAGTTATAACAATGGCACATTAAGTTCCAAGCTATACACCTTTCAAGCTGATCGCTTTACATCAGATACCACAGGGTTCAAACTGGCATCAATAAATCCGGACATGTTAGCCATGGTTACCGAGAACCTGAATGCGAAGGTTGATTTTATTGAAATGAAATCTACATTCCAGTCAAATAGTGGAGCTTCAAAAGTGGACTTGCCTGAAAACCTTTACCAAGCCAGTGTTGAAAAGTTCACTTGGATGATGAACAAAAAAAATATCCAATTAAGCACACCCAATACCGTTCAAGTATATGAATTTGGAAAAAGTCGTATTGTTTCGCGCGAAGAAGCCGGCTTAAAACCCAAAGGATCACTGTTTATCTCAACTCATAAAGGACAGGATTCCTTGAATTGGGTATCGCCCGAATCAGATTTCGATCTGGCAACAAATGTTTTATCAGCGCACCAGGTGAAATTTATTAAAGTGGCCGATGCCACCATTTTTCCTTTTGAAGGAGAAATTACCATTGAACCCAAAGCATACATGCGAACCTTAAATAAGGCTGAAATATTAGCCAATAACGATACAAAATACCACCGGTTCCATTCAAGTACTGTTAATATTAGTTCCAGAAAATTATACCACGGCCAAGGTAAATACAATTATGAGGATGAAATGGGCCGCCAAATCCCTATAAATTTTGAGTTGATTGCGGTAGATTCTTTGGGGCAGACCTTTGGACGGGGTAAAATTAAAGGCATTGAAGACTTTAGTTTATCACCGGCTTTCAAATTTCAGGGAAATGTATCTTTATTGGCTAAAAATAAACTGCTGAACTATAATGGAAGTGCCCAAATAACCCATGAATGCGATCAAATGCCCGAAAGCTGGATAAAATTTTCAGCTGACATTGATCCAAACCAAATCTTTATTCCTTTGTTAGAACCTTTGCACGACATTAACGATGGATTCCTGGTTTCAGGCGCTATGCTGGCTACCGACTCCATTCATGTTTTTCCGGCTTTTGTTTCACCCCGCAAATTATACAGTAACCTTGCGGTTGCAACAGCATCAGGATTTTTGAACTATGATTCTAAGGAAAAAAGATATAAAATTGGCAGCAAAGAGCGCATAGCAAAAGATGATACTACCGGTAATTTCTTAAGTCTGCATAAAAACCTATGTCAGCTATACAGCGAAGGGGATATTGATTTGACGTCAAAGCTGGGTCAGGTGAAAATTGAAACCAAGGGAAGTTCACTCTACAAAATACCCGAAGATAAATTGAGTCTGGAATTGCTCATGACAATCAATTTCTTTTTACCGGAAGGTTGCATTAAAAAAATAGGCGATACATTGTCAAGCATGACTGGCTTAAAACCAGTTAACCTAAAAAGTAGAACTTACACAAAAGGAGTTAGGGAGTTGTTGAGTTTTAAAGAAGCTGATCAATTATTGAAAGAACAGAATATTTTTGGAACGGTAAAAAAATTACCCGATGCCTTATTAACCACCTTTGTTTTAACTGATTTGAACCTCGTATGGAATAAAAGCGAAACAGCGTGGCGATCGGTTGGCGATATTGGAATAGCTACTGTATTAGGTACTCAGGTAAACCGAAAAATCAAAGGTAATCTGGAAATTCAGCGCAAAAGAAGTGGCGATAGTTTTGTCCTTTATCTTGAATTTAGTCCGAATCATTGGTATTTCTTTCATTACAAAAGAGGACTAATGCAAGCATACAGCAGTGAAGGTTCTTTTAATGAAATTATTGCATCGGTTAAAGGATCCGATCGGAAGTTGAAAATTGAACAGGGTGAAGAATCCTATGTATTCTTCCTTTCAGATAAGAAAAAGCGTGATGACTTTTTGAAACGATTAAAAGGTGAAAAGGTTGATGAAGAGGAAAACCCTGAACAGGAGGAGGGTGACGATAATAATTCGCAACAATACGAGGATTTGAACTAAGGTTGGAGATTAGAGAC
The DNA here is from genome assembly GCA_020047835.1 of Bacteroidota bacterium. Classification (GTDB taxonomy): domain Bacteria; phylum Bacteroidota; class Bacteroidia; order Bacteroidales; family SZUA-534; genus GWE2-40-63. Next base: position 534 of record JAIFNJ010000104.1, on the reverse strand, counting down.
TAGTAATTAGAATCCAGTAACTAGAAACCAATAAAAAGAAACTAGCAACCAGTAACCCAATTCTCAATATCCCCGTGATTACTTGTAAAAAGGTATTACTATTACCTCGGATGTTCCCAAACCTCTAAATCTGAAATATTGGAACCATCAATGGTGAACCGCAGCATGGTGCGTACCTGATGAAAACCAGAAATGCCAGCAGCTCCGGGATTCATGTATAAACAATTATACTTTTTATCGAACATTACTTTTAAAATATGGGAATGTCCGGCTATAAACAAATTCGGTTTTTCTTGAATCAATTGTGCTATTATTCCCGGAGCGTAATTCCCTGGATAACCACCAATGTGAGTCATCGACACCTTGACCTGTTCCACAAAAAAATGTAGGTTTAAAGGGTATTCCCTGCGCATTTTTTGATCATCAATATTTCCATACACCGCTTTCAATGGTTTAACAATTTGAAGTTTTTCTATCACCTCAAAGTTACCGATATCCCCTACATGCCAAATCTCATCCACTGAATCAAAAAAC
>JAIFNJ010000029.1 GCA_020047835.1 Bacteroidota bacterium | reverse complement strand
ATTTGCCAATTCCTTTCGTTGCCTGATGTAACTGCAATTATATTTTTTACATCAGGCAAATCAATTTTCAAAAGGATTCTAAGGACTATTCTTCTTTCATGTTTTTTAAAATTTTGATAGCAATAATTTCAGCAGCTTTTATTATCGGATAGGCAGCAGGAGAAGCCGTTAAGCAAGGATGCGTTCCAATTTGAATGGTTAAAAATGAATTTACCGACATTCGATTCTGTATGGCTAAGCCAATAACATTGGTTAATTCTCCGGCCTCGCTTCCACCAATAACCTCTCCACCTATAATAACACCCGAATTTTTGGCTGCAATAAGTTTTACCATTTGTTTGTGTGCATCAGGTAAATTTCCCGGATGACGGTTTATTCCCTCAAAAAGCCCAGTTAATGTTCCAATATTTTCAAGTTCGGCTCTTTGCTCAGTTACACCAGCAGTTCCAAAACCAGTATTCCCAATAGCGGTTGAATAAATGGCAATAGTTCCGCTAAATGTTTTCACTACATGCAAGTTAAATAAATTCATGCCAGCAATACGTGCTTCAGCGCAAGCTGTAGAAGCTAGCATGGTTGAAACTCTGGCGCGGGTAACAAAATCACGTTTTTGTGCACAATCACCCACAGCAAACACATCTTTTGCATGAGTACGCATGTATTCATCAACTGCAATAAAATTATCCTCGTCGACATAAATACCTGATTTTTTTGCTAAGTCACTGTTAGGTTTATAACCCATTGACAGTATAACTGCATCCATATTTATTTTTTGTCCGTCTTCAAGTTCAATTGCTTCAACCTTTTTATTCCCAAGTACTTTACTTATTCCTTTTCCTGTAATTATATTAATTCCTCTGGATTCAAGCAATTCATGAATCATTGCTGCTATCTCTGGGTCAAAAGCCAGATTCAAAATATGAGGAAGTTTCTCAATCAGAGTTACTTTATATCCATGCTTTACAAGTTCATCGGAAAGCTCCACACCAATAAAACCAGCTCCTATTACTGCAATATTTTTTGCTTTGCCCAACTTGGTCTTCATGTCATCCAAATACTCCTTATCTTTAGGAATTACAAAAACATTTTCCAAATCGGAACCTTTTAGCCATTTAGGTTTCATTGGGGTTGAGCCGGTGGCAATAATGAGTTTTTGGTAGCTTATTTTTTCACCACTGGCAAATAAAACCTCTTTTTTAGTGATGTTAATATCAACGGCCTCATCAACTATCGATGTGATTCCACTTTTTTGTAAAGCAGCATCAACCGGCATCAGGTTTTTATCGCTACCCTCAAGCGTTCCGAAGATATAAGGGATACCGCAGGGTACCATCATCTCTTTTTGTTTTTTTACCAGAATAAACTCCTTTTTTGACCAATGGGCTTTTCCTGTTAATGCGGCTACCATACCGGCAGCACTGCCTCCAATTACTAAAACATCTGTAGTTTTCATTTTTAAACTATTTAAATTATTTTATATTTAACTATTAATCAAGTATTTAATATTCATCTTTTGCTCTCTTATTTTATTCCTTTTAACCAATATTTCTACTTTTAAAGGCAAACGAATGATGTTCTTTTTACTTAATGAAAATATGATTTGTCAAATTATTATCGTCCATGCCAAATAAATCATCCTGCTCCTAGTTTTTTGATTTTATTTAACTTTCCTGACAAAAGTTTTCGTTGAAGTGAACTTAATCTATCGATGAAAAGAATTCCATTCAGGTGGTCGAATTCATGTTGAAAAATCCGGGCTTTTATTCCGTAAAGTCTTTCTTCAATTCGACTAAAATTTAAATCATAATAACTTACCTCAATAGTTTCGGGACGCAATACGTCTTCAAAAATTCCGGGGATACTTAGGCAGCCTTCATTATAATAATCTTTCTCTTTACTAAACCAAACAATTTCAGGATTCACAATAGCTTTCTCAATCTTTGTAATTGTTGTGTCCTCAGCTGCAAGAGGAGAAGTATCAATAACAAATATTCGTTTCAGTAGACCTAATTGTGGTCCGGCAAGCCCTAACCCTCCTTCTTTTTTAAGAGATTTAAATAAATTTTCTGCCATTAATAAAGCATTGTCATTTTCGATTACCTCGCCCGACTTCTTCCTAAGTACTGGTGACCCATATTTAATAATTTGCAAACCCATAACATTAAACATGAAATTTTCTGAGATAAAATGTTTCTGATTTATAATTAATCTTTTTAACGTATTGATTGTAAACCAATGAATCCAACACATCAATTCCGGCATCATCCTTTTTTAATAATTCCATCATCGTGTCTTCTCTTATGGGATGTACGGTGCAAATATTTATAATATCCTCAATGGCATTGCCGGTAAATCCGGTATTTGTGCCTTCAAAACCAAGTATGAGTTCTGTATTGAGGTTGTTTTCGATAAAAATTTGATAGCCATCATTTATTATATTTTCATTGGGCGCAGTTACAGTTGAAATTGCCGGAGGCCTTGTTGGAATTGAAATATAAGCAATTGATGGATTTACCGATGAAACTAATTCTGCTGTTTTATGTAATAATTCAGGCGTGTCGTTTACTCCTTTTACAAGCATGGTTTCCGTAACTAGTTTTCCCTTATATTCCGACGAAAATTGAAGTAAACTTTCGACATATTTTGAGAAATTGAGTAAAGCGTGAGGTCTATTGATTTTTTTCCATATCTTTTCATCATTAACATCAATTTTTACTGAAACCCAATCAGCTAATCTTAAATCATCGCGCACCTGTTGCAGATTTAATAATGATGCATTGGTAATAACTGCTATAGGAATACTTAAGGTTTTTAAAAGACTTATTGCTTTTCCAAGATTTATATCCAAAGTAGGTTCACCGTTAGAAACAAAGGTTAAATAATCGGGTTTGTCTAATTCTTTCAGTTTTTCTAAATGTTTTTGCACTTCATTATAAATTACAATTGGTTCGTAATATGAGGTGCGTGATATGCTGTATTTTTTTGTATTACCAACTTGACAATAGATGCAGGAATATGAACATATTTTTTGCGACGGGATGTTGTTTATTCCAAGGCTTTTTCCTAATCGGCGCGAAGGTATTGGACCAAATGATATCATAACTTGATATTTAAAATGTTAAAACCTGTCCGGTTTTTAGTTGATTGATGGTAAAATGTTCGGAAAACATACATAATGCCGGCAATTCGGTGCAGTGTGAAGGAATAATATTTTTAATTTCTGAATGATTAAAATATTCAATCGTTTTTAGGGTTTGTTCCTCTTTATTCTTAAGATGAAAACCCCCCATAACTACTTTTACTTTTTCAATTCCACTTATTTTTTTTGCATATTGGGTTATGTTGCATATACCCGAATGGGCACAACCCGAAATAATTATCAGTTCATTGTTTTCAATTAGTATTAATGCCGAATCATCAGGTACAAAATCATCATTTCCATTTTCGTCAACAAATAATGTTTTTTTTGATTCAAAATCATTGATTCGGGGGATACTTCCTGCAAAGATTATTTTATCTGAAATGTAATAAGCACTTTCGGTTTCAATCAGTTTGAATTTCGTTTCGATTTCCGATTTGGACAAAGCAAGCCCGATATTTTGTTTGCTCCCTTTTCTGAACCTTTTGATGAATGAATTAGGATGAGTTATCAGTGTTTTATTGCTAATATGCTGCAACCCATCTCCATGGTCCCAGTGCCCATGACTGAGCACAACTACATCAACTATATTTTGTAAATCAATGCCCATGGCAATGCTATTTGCGAGAAAAACAGAACTATGCCCTGTATCAAACAGAATATTCTTTCCATCATGTTCTATTAGATACGATAAGCCATGCTCAGCAAGAAACTTATCGCCTGCCACGTTTTCAGTTAATACGGTTACTTCCATTTGTAATCATTTTATAAGCTAATTTTATTTGGGTGGCAAAAACGGATTCCGGAGCGAATTCCATTATACTTTTGCAATGAACCATTGCTTCAACCACCCGTGTATCAAAAAAGAGTTTACCGGCAATTTTTATGTTTATAAGCTTGCAATATGCTTCCAATTGATTTGCCATTTCATAATTCAAATCATATTTATTAATAATTACCCAGGTTTTCAGATTGAATTTTGAGGTAATTTCAATTACCCTTTTTAAATCAAGCATTCCCGAAATAGTTGGTTCTGTTACTATAACCACCTGGTCAACCCCTGTAATTGTTGAAATTACCGGACAACCTATTCCCGGAGGACCATCAATAATAATGGTATCCATATTTTCTGATTTAGCTATTGTTTTAGCTTTTTCACGAACCATATTTACAAGTTTGCCCGAATTTTCTTCACCCGGTGCCAACCGGCCATATACCATTTTCCCATTACGGAATGTTCCTGCATACATGCGGCTTTTATCACTATTTATCATTGTAATTGCCTCAGTTGGGCAAATACGGGAGCAAAGTTTACAGCCATCGCAGGATGTTTCTGAAATAGTAACAGTATCATTCTGGAATGAAATGGCACCAAAACGGCAATAGCTAATGCACAATCCACAATTTGAGCACAATGAATAATTGATTTCTGCTTTTTGACCCCCAATATATACTTGCTCTTCTTGGTGAGTAGGATTGAAAAGAATATACAAATTTGCAGCGTCCACATCGCAATCGGCCAAAACCACCTTTTCCGAAAGTGTTGCAAAGGCAGCACTTATGCTGCTTTTACCCGTTCCGCCTTTACCGCTAATTACTGCTATTTCCATATTTTTCAACTATTGAGTTAAACATTGAAATAAAGGGCTGTTTCCATTCCTTTTTATATTTTACAAACAATTCTCCTTTTGAATAATACGATGCAATGTCCTTGTCAAAAGGTATTTCCATCAATAAGGGTATCTGTTCTTGCTTTAAATAATCATAAATAGCATTATCGCCTAGACCGGCACGATTGATAATTACACCGCAGTTTTTATTCATGGTTTTGAGTGTTTCAACCGATTGCTTTAAATCGCTTAAACCAAAAGGGGTGGGTTCGGTAACCAAAATAACATAATCGGCAACGGCAACTGTCTGAATAAACGGGCACGAAGTGCCCGGCGGGGAGTCGAAAAGAATAATTCCATTATTGCCAGCCTCTTTTATAGCCTCTTTAATTACTAAAACAGGCGAAAAAACCCCAACTTTCATTTTGGCTTCTATAACTGATGATGTTTCGGTATTACTAAAGCAACTCACGGTTCCAAGTGAAACGTCCTTTTCGCTTATTGCCCCATCTTTACACGCAACGGAACAAGCTCCACAGCCATGACAAAGGTCTTCGATTACCTTAATGATTTTAGCAGGGGGCAAAATGAAAATGGCATTGTAGTTGCAATATTCGTGGCATTTTCCGCAAAAGGTACATTTGCTCTCATCTATTACCGGAACTTTTTGATTTACTTCAACCGATTTTAAAATATCGCCACTGAAAAATACCCTATCGTTAGGTTCTTCAGCATCACAATCAACCAATTTTATGTGGAGGTTTTGTTGCTCTAGCACATGAAACAGGTTGGTTGAAACTAATGTTTTTCCTGTTCCTCCTTTTCCACTGGCAATAGCAATTTTTATGCGTAAAGGGTTAATCATAATTTAATCTGGTTTT
>JAIFNJ010000147.1 GCA_020047835.1 Bacteroidota bacterium | reverse complement strand
CGTGCCGAAATACTAATTGGAGCCCATTTAAACTCATCTACCATCATATTATACGATGTTGAAAAACTTAGCGATTCCAGCAGTTTTATTTTTGCTTCATTTGTTACGGTATCTTTTTTATTAACTACTTTCATTTCAACATTATTATTCAATGAAAAGTTAATCAGGCCCGATTTTCCAGCACCGGGAACTCCATAAATACCATCTTTATAGGGAGAATAATAAACTGTTTTGGTAGTATCCTTACTTGTGGGATCCGGTAGGTAATATCCCCACTTTGCTTCCTGAAAGTCGGGCCGGTAGCTTAGTGATACCGATGGAGTAGCTACATGCCGTATGGCTTTAATACGTTCACCTTTAAATTGATACATTCCATATAATATCGTACCCAACCCTAACCCATAAGAATAATCATATACATTATAAAAACCATTTTGCTTATTATACATAATGGTATCCTCCAACTTGCCATTATTAATATAATTGGCTGTTGATTTGAAGGTTCGCTCAAAATACATACGGTCGGTAAAATTGAAACTTGGAGAAAGATTAAAATATTTCAACACCTTAACCGAAGTGCTTAAAGGAACGGAATGCTGTAACCCATTTTTAAAAAGCTCTTTTGCCGCAGGGGTATATATTATAGAATCGGGAGCTGAAATGGAGTTTTTCATGTTTCCGGCATACGTAATACCAATATTCTCATACCATCTTGTTTTACCCACAGCCACTTTCCGGCGCAAGGGAAAAATACGGTTCATATTAAAGGTCATTTGTGGCAAAGAACTAAAGCTGACAATTTTGGTTTGTGTATTTTGGGAATGTGCTAAGTTCATCGACATGCTAAATGGAGTATTGGCAAAGGTTTTCCTGAATGAAATGCTTGAACTGGTTGTATTTGAAAGATAGTCCGTTGCATTGGTAGCATTGTACTTGTTATTATCCATAGAACTAAAATTCACATTGGCACTGAAGTTACTGTTAGGCATTGCCTTTGGATCTTGTGTATGCGACCATTGAATACTGTATTGATTCGATTCAGAATAATTGGTCAATTCCGGTTCTCCATCCACAACTTTTGAATAAGCCACATTAAAATTTCCACTAAACTTATATCGCAAATTATACTTGCTTTGCGCGCTTACCTGCCACGATCCTTTTGAATACACATCTCCTTTCAAAGCCAAATCAAAATAATCGCTAAAGGCAAAATAGTATCCTCCATCCTTTAAGAAAAATCCCCGGTTGTTTTCCTCACCAAATTTAGGGATAAGAAACCCCGATGCTTTTTCTTTTGATGTGGGGAAAAAACCAAAAGGTATCATAATGGGGTATAAGGGAATATCCTCTATTACCAAATATGAAAAGCCAGCTACAATAGCTTTACCAGGAATGACCTTTCCTTTGGAAAGCCATAAATAAAAATGTGGATCTTCTAATTCACAGGTGGAGTATTTACCGTGATACAAGTTTATCTGGTCATTGGGTTCTTTTTTTGTCTGTTCACTGTGTAAATAACCATCTTCTTGTTCTGTATATAGTCCTTTTATAAAACCTTTTTCAGTTTTTACATTGTAAGTAATTGTTTTTGCCTTCATTGTTTCATCGCCTTGAGTAAATTCTGGCTGTCCGGCTAAAACACCACTGCTATCATCAATAGCACCCTCAGCATACATAATGTTCTGCTCCATGTCAACTTCAATATAAGCTGCTTTAAGCACAATGTCTTCATAATTAATTACGGCATCACCAAAAAGAAATACTTTTTGACCATCAATAGAATATATGGTGGAATCCTTTGCGGTATAGGTTACTTTTTCCTTAAATTCATTAATACTTCGATTTTTTGCTGGGGTAACTATAGAATCATCACTATAATTTAATCGATTCAAATCAGTCCCGGAATCTTGAAATGTTGAATCATTATCCAAACTCTTTGAGTTGATTTGAATTGAATCAGACATCATCGTCCTTACTTCTGAATTATTTTTAACATTTTCAAATTCAGTAAGTTGGGAATAAGCTGTTGAATTATAAATTAAATAAAAAATGAATCCCGGAATAAGGCTTTTAGTTTTCAAATCAGATATAATATACTATTTTTGTAAAATATGTTTAAATTAAAAAACATGCGTCAAAACTAATGAATTTTTAAAGGTTAACAGAGTTATGATTGGAAAAATTCTTTTAGTTATCTTGGTTGTAATGGGCAATTCTACATTTTTAGGATATAGTTCCGATAACCCTAAAAAGAAAAAGATACTGGTCCTGGATGCCGGTCATGGTGGAAAAGATTCCGGAGCCACAGGGCAAAAAGCAAAAGAAAAAGATATTGTTTTAGCCATTACGCTTAAAGTTGGTACCTATGTTGAGCAGAACTTACCTAATGTGCAGGTAATTTATACTCGAAAAACCGATGAATTTATCCCTCTTGATAAAAGGGCTGATATTGCAAACAAGAATAATGCCGATCTTTTTATTTCAATACATGCCAATTCAAATAAAAGCAATAAACCAGTTGGCACCGAAACTTATACTATGGGTTTGCATAAAACCCAAGGAAATTTTGAAGTAGCTCAAAAAGAGAATTCCGTTATTGTTTTAGAAGAAGATTACCATACAAAATACGAAGGATTTGATCCCAATTCATCGGAGTCGTATATCATATTTTCTTTGATGCAAAACACCTATTTAGAAAAAAGCCTAAATATGGCCTCTTATGTTCAGGAAGAGTTCAGAGAAAAAGCGAAACGTACTGATCGGGGAGTAAAACAGGCTGGTTTTTTGGTTCTTTGGAATACTTCCATGCCAAGCATTTTAGTTGAAGTTGGATTTGTCTCACATCCTGATGAAGAGAAATATTTGCTCAGCGAGTCAGGCCAAGATTACCTTGCCTCTTCTATCTATCGGGCTATTAAAAAATATTTTGCTAATTTGGAGTTAGATGAATCGGAATTAGTTCCCTCAGATGAACTCAGCAATAAATTAATTAATAATCCCATTGATTCCGTGATTAAAACAAATGAATCTAATAAATTAAACACCGCTATAAAAAGCGATGTGGTATTTCGGGTGCAAATAACTTCATCAGCTAAAAAGCTTGAATTGAATCACCCTATTTTTAATGGATATTCGGATATATTTGAGTACAAGGAAAACAATACATACAAATATACTATTGGACAATCGGCTAACTATGAAGAAATTAAAATTGAGCTTCAAAAAATAAAAATAAAATTTCCGGGAGCATTTATCGTAGTATTTATTAATAATAATAGAGTAGATTTAAAGCAAGTTATTGACCAATAAAGCATTTTTATGAAACGGATAACATATTTTAAAATAGGACTTGTGGCCACTTTATCTATCGTAGCTCTCTTGTGGGGGCTTAACTTCCTGAAAGGTAAAGGCACATTTAATTCCGATGACTTGTATTATGTGGTTTATGAGCGAATTGATGGGTTAGCAGCTACCAATCCAGTACTTATTAACGGCTTTAAAGTGGGTCAAGTGCGTGATATTCATTTTATGCCCGACAATTCAAGCCGTTTGGTGGTTGAAATTGCTATTAAAAAAGAATACCGCTTTCATAAAACTACCGTAGCCAGAATTTTTAGTAGCGACCTTATGGGAACAAAAGCTATTGAATTGAAAGTTGGACAGGAATCAGATTGGCAAGCTTCAGGCGATACCTTAATTCCTGATTTTGAGGGAAGTTTACAGGAAATGGTAAGTGTTCAAATGCTGCCATTAAAAAATAAGGCAGAAAGCCTAATGAAAGAAATGGAAGATGTGATTGAAATAGTTAAAGTAATTTTTGATGAGCAAACCCGCGAAGATATTTCAGATAGTTTTAAAAATATTAAGGCAACGTTTTCAAATCTGGAACGATCCACTTCTAACTTAGATACAATTGTAGATGGAGGTAAAGTTCGTTTCATAAATATATTAAGGAATGTTGAATCAATTACCGAAAATCTTAAGAATAACAACAAAGTACTTTCGTTGGCAATATCAAATATGGCTAATATCAGTGATTCCTTATCAAAATCAGAAATAAAACAAGTAGTTAATCAAGCCTATTCCGTTTTATCGCAATTGGATGAGATTACCCGAAAAATAAATAATTCGGAAGGAACCATGGGATTATTAATTAATAACGATACATTGTTCCACAATTTAGAAAATGCCACCTATAATTTAAACCGATTGCTTGAAGATCTAAGATTGAATCCTAAAAGATACGTCCAGTTTTCAGCATTTAATTTAGGAAAAACTGTCTATGTAGAGCAGACTCCAGAGGAAGAGCAAGTAACAAAGGGTAAAATTATTTATAAAATACAAATAAAAAGTTCGAATTCACCCATAATATTGATACCTGAAAATTTTAATGGATATAAAAATGTAGAAGAAGCTATGATGGGTGAATCATATATTTATTTAATTGGAAAAAAGAAGAATTTGGAAAATGCCCGCTCTTATCTTAGAGAAGTAAAAAATGATTTTCCTGATGCTTTTATAGTCGAAATTTTAGAAGGTACTTATGTTCCAGTTCATTAACTGTTAATTTAACAAAATTATAATATATTTGGTCGCTTTAATAGTTTTGTTTTATTGCATTATTAATCAGTCCTTTAAATAAAAAGTAAAGTTAACTTATTGATTTTCAAGTTTTTATTTTTTTTTATTTTTTTTTTTTTTTTAACGGATTGATAAAGAAAAGCATACCTTCTTTTTGAAAAAGTCAATAGAAATTTAATTTTTTTTTTACTTTTTTTTTCACAAAATTGCTTCACGATTTAGGGGAATCAAAATATTATTAATAATTAACCAATGAATAAAGATTACCAGCAAGTATGGAGTAATTGCTTGCGCATTATTAAGGATAATGTGCCAGCCATAAGTTTTAGGACATGGTTTGAGCCGATTGTTCCCATTAGGGTTGATAAAAACATACTTACCATTCAAGTACCCAGCCCATTTTTTTATGAATACCTTGAAGAACAGTATATTGACATACTTAGAAAAACATTAAGGACTGAATTGGGCATTGATGCTAAATTGGAATACAGTGTTATTATGGAGAATAATGTTTATTCAAATGCAGCTCCTTATACCGTAAAATTACCAACCAACGATAAAAGGGAATTAAGCAACAGGCCACTTTCCATGCCAATTGATGATCAAAAAACAATAAAAAACCCCTTCATTTGTTGAAGGTGAATGTAATCGATTGGCCCGTTCAGCAGGATTTGCAGTAGCCAACAATCCAGGTAAAACAGCATTCAACCCCTTGTTTTTATATGGTGCTTCTGGTCTTGGAAAATCGCATTTAGCACAAGCTATTGGTATTGAAGTTAAAGAACGATTTTCCGAAAAAGTGGTTCTTTATGTAAATGGTAATAAGTTTCATACTCAATTTGTTGAAGCTATTTTAAATAATAATAGAAATGATTTTGTTCATTTTTATCAAATGATTGATGTACTGATAATTGACGATGTACATGAATTTGCCGGTAAGGAAAAAACTCAAGATATTTTCTTTCATATATTCAACCATTTACATCAAAACAGCAAACAGCTCATTTTAACTTCCGACAAATCACCGGTTGATTTGCAAGGTATGGAACAACGATTGCTTTCAAGGTTTAAATGGGGTCTTTCAGCTGATTTACAAGTGCCTGACTATGAAACAAGAATTGCCATTTTAAAACAAAAAATTTATAACGACGGCATAGAATTATCGAATGAAGTTGTGGAGTATTTGGCTTCTCATATTTCTACCAATATTAGGGAACTTGAAGGTGCATTAATATCGCTTTTGGCGCAATCAACTTTGAATAGAAAAGAGATTACCCTTGATTTAGCGCGAAAAATGATTGATCGGTTGGTTAAAAATACAAAAAGGGAATTATCTATAGATTACATACAAAAAGCTGTATGTGATTATTTTAATATGCCACACGATATAATCAATTCGAAAACCAGAAAGCGTGAAATTGTACAGGCAAGGCAAATTGCCATGTATTTTGCTAAGAATCTTACTAAATCATCGTTAGCTACCATTGGTTCACAAATAGGCGGAAAAGATCACGCTACCGTGCTTCATGCCTGTAAAACAGTTAATAATTTGATTGATACAGACAAAAGATTCAGAGGTTATATTGATGAAATTGAAAAAAAGCTTAAAATTTAATGTAACGATATTCACTTAAAAAAGGCTGACTCAAATTTGAGCAGCCTTTTTTTGTTAAAAAAACCTTTTTTTTTAGCCAGTTGATTTTCCTACTTTTGTAATTCATCGTAGTAATAATAAAATTAAATGAAATCATTTTCCGCAGTTATATTCTGTCTAATAATATTGGTCATTCAATCCGTAGGACAAAATCAACCCGTTGAAATTAAACGTTCAAATAACAAAGTAAACTTAGGAGGTACTCCCTACTACATTCACATTGTTCGCAATGGAGAATCGTTATATGCCATTAGCCAGGCTTATAATGTTTCAATTGACACTATACGTAAAGATAACCTTCATCTTACCGATGATCTTAAGGTGAATCAATATGTAAAAATTAGGGTGCAAAATGTAAGCTTGCCTAATGAAGAAACAAAAAGTACAGCCCGCTTTCTATACCATACTGTAGAAAAGGGTGATACCCCATATAATTTAGCTATTAAATATGGTATAACAATTGACCAACTTTACTCGGAAAATCCCTCAGCAAAATTGGGTATTCGAATCGGCGAATTATTAAAAATACCGGTATTACAGCATGATAAAATGCCTGTAAACAATGAAGTACACAACATTGCTCCAGCCAAAGATACAAGCTTTATTATACATAAAGTTGAAAAAAAACAAACACTTACTGAAATAGCTGCCATGTATCATACCAGTGTAAATGAAATTATTTCGGTAAATGAAATTTTAAAAGAAAACCCCCTGCAAATTGGTCAGGCAATTAAAATAAAGGTTCCCAATGATTATAATAACAATGATCAGGATTATATTTATCATAAAGTTAAAAAATCGGAAACAATTTATGGAATTGAGAAAAAATATAATATAAAAGAAAAAAACCTCTATAAATTGAACCCTTCCCTTGCTGATCGAATGCTTCAAGAAGGTGAATTGATAAAACTACCCAAGAACGAACATACCGATTCTTTATTAGTTACGTCAAATCTTCAAAAGGAATCAAAAAAAGAGTTGATTCGTGACCAATATGCGCCTTTTAAGGACTCTTTGTTTTATGGTCCATGCCCAAATCCAGGAATTGACCGGAATACAGTTTATAAAGTAGCATTTTTTCTGCCATTTTACTTAAATATAAATGATACACTTGGAAAGTACCAAGATATTTTCTCAAAAGATAGTGAAGGAAATGAAACCTTAGTGACAGTTCTTAAAAATGGTACCGTTGAAGATAAAGTGTATCCGCGCTCTAAAATATTTTTAGAATTTTACCAGGGAGTTTTATTATCGCTCTATGATTTAAAAAAGATGGGAATCAATTTAGAAGTAAAGGTTATTGATACCCGGAACGATAGTGCTTATATGAGTGGACTGATTAATAAAGAAAAATTGGAGGATTTCAATTTATTTATTGGTCCTGTTTTTAATGAAATACTATCCGTTGTTGGCAATTTTGCCAAGGAACACAAAATCAGCATTGTATCGCCATTATCGGTTAAAAGTGACTTTATTGAAAACAATCCCTATGCTTTTCAAGTTACCCCACCTTTTGATGTGCAAATGCAGCATACATCGGACTTTTTAAACGATTTGGACACTAAAAATTTTATTGTAATTCACGATGGAAATAATCTGGATCAGGGATATATTACTCAATTTAAGAAGCAATTGTATGAACAAATGAATACTGAAAACATTGGGCAGCTAAAATACAATGAAGTGAATTATTATGATGCCCAAGATAGTGTGCTCAAAGATGTTTTTACTTCTGAAATTAAAAATATTGTAATTGTACCCTCCGATAATCAAGCTTTTGTTACTGATTTAATCGGAAAACTTAATGGATATTCGTATGAATATGATATCACCCTTTTTGGTCAGCCAAAATGGTTGCGCTTTGACAATATTGAATTGGAGCACTTCTACAATACCAATACGCATATTTTCTCAAATTCATACATTGATTATAATAAACCTGCGGTGATCGATTTTGTAGAAAAGTACAGAAATCATTTTAAAGGAGAACCTGATAAATATTCATTTCAAGGGTATGATATTACCAAGTACTTTTGCATTGCATTGAATACTTATGGAAATGACTTTAGGAGATGCCAACATAGCTTAAACATTGATTTATTGCAAACTAAAATGCATTTTGTCCCAATAGGCGATCACGGAGGTTTTCAAAATACAGCCATTTACATGTTAGAATTCACCAAAAATTATCAACTAATAAAAAAGGGAACCTATCCTAATTAACGGCTGTAATTTCATTCATATCCAAGCTTCTATTTGAAGCGGTGTAATTTACAGGTATGTAAAAGTTAAAGTTGAGCTCATAATTAATCTGCTTGTCCGGATGCTTGTTTTTTTTACAATTCAAGTAACAATCGATTAAGCTAAATATAGTTTAGCAACAAAAAAATAGCTTTATACTAACGATTTCGAAAGAATTAATGCCTTTTTTGTAAAAAATCCGTATATTTTTCTGTTTAATAAAAAAGGCATATTACTGAAAAATAGTTGGTAAAAAGCTTTAAAATTCAAAACAGGTAAGGTATTAGAGAAAGTTTAGTGAAATTAGTTTCACTAAACTTTTTTGTTAATGAAAAAACATAAAAAAAACGTTGTTGGGCTTGTAAAAAGTTGGACGTTATAAGATGGGGTTTTCAAAAAGGGAAACAGCGATTCAAATGTAAAGAATGCGGCATTTTTTTTACAGATAATAGTCCTGGGCAAAGAATAGAAAATAGATTCATTTGGTTTAAAAAGTGGATACTAGAGCGGCAAACACTAAAGCTATTAAGCAGGGATAGCAAATTGTCGATAGATACGCTTCAACGACTGTTTTATGGGTTTTTGGAACAATCCCCCGAAGTTCGTATATTAAAAAGGTCGAACGTACATCTTCAAATCGATGCTACATATTTCAAATCTTTTTGCCTTTTATGCTACCAAGATTATGATCAGGGATACACCCAGCTAATCAGGTTCTCTGATGGCGAACACTATGAGGAAATCAATGAGGACCTTGAGAATTTAATTGAGCTTGGGGTTAAAATTGAGAGCGTAACAACCGACGGGCACAAAAGCATTCTTAAAGCTATTAAAAAAACCTTACCCGATGTAAGGGCTCAGCGCTGTCTTGTGCATATTCAGAGAATGTGCCTGTTGTGGCTTACAAAATATCCACAAAACCAATCTGGTATTGAACTGAGGAAATTGGTATTACTACTTCTAAAAATTAAGACTGAAAATGATCGAAAATACTGGACCAGGGAATTGGATTCTTGGTATAAAAGACACAAAGAGTATTTAAATGAAAAGACATTTAATCCTGTTACAGGAGGATATTGGTATACCCATAAATTGACAAGGCGTTCCTATTATACAATCAAAAGGGCTTTACCCAACATGTTTCATTACCTTTCAAACCCCCAAATACCAAAAACAACCAATGGGATTGAAGGGTATTTCAGCCATCTTAAGAACCACCTAGATATACATAGAGGATTAACCAAATGGCACAGAATCAATTTCATCAAATGGTACATATACCTGACTAATGATACTTGAGTTTTTTTTAGCGAATTGGGCATGCCGGAAATAAAAGAGGCAACTCTGATGGGAGCTGCCTCTTTCCGTTTATGCATCGACCTTTTTGCTGACAAGTTGATCTCCACCAGAGCTTGTTTCCTCTTCTAGCCGACATCGAATATTATGAAATATTTTTGAAAAAAACACCAACTATTTTTCAGTACATTACCATAAAAAATAGTACCATAAAAAAACCAATATAAATAACTATATATCAATAATTTAATCAAATATTGACTTACTGAGAATTAAATATATTTACTTTAATTGGTTACTGATGGAAATATTGCTTTAAAAAGCATTGATAGGTTGCAATTTTAAAAATTCCGATAAACCAGTTGAAAGAAAACAAGGTATTACAGATAATACCATATAAGTTACATATGTAAACATAAGTATTTGTTAAAATAAGTAATAATAGTTCACTTATGTAAACTATTTAAAAATTTATTAATTTTCCTAGCCATTGCAGGACCTTCATAAACAAAACCAGTATAAACTTGAATTAGCGAAGCTCCGGCATTTAACTTTTCAATAGCATCTTTAGGTTCAAATACGCCTCCAACGCCTATTATTGGTAGTTTTCCTTCCGTTTTTTCTGCAATATATCGTATAAGTTCCGTAGAACGGTCTCTAACCGGCAAACCGCTAAGTCCCCCATTTGCAAATGATTTTACTAATTCAGCAGGAGTAGCCAATCCGTCCCTCAAAATAGTAGTATTACTGGCAATTACGCCATCAATTTTATTTTGCAGTACAACTTCTAATGTTTCATCTACCTGTTTCCAATTTAAATCAGGGGATATTTTTAAAAATATTGGTTTGTAAGAGCTTCTTTCTTTCCTTAGCTGGTTCAGTGTTCCAAGTATTTTTTCCAACTCATCCTGATCCTGAAGTTTGTGTAAATTACTAATATTAGGGCAGCTTACGTTTACAACAATATAATCCACAAATTCATAGAGGCCTAAAAAACATGTAATGTAATCATCTAATGCCGATTCATTGGGAGTAGCTGTATTTTTACCGATATTTCCACCTACAATCAAGCCCT